>NZ_VRVC01000002.1:0-113914 GCF_008040005.1 Methylobacterium sp. WL19 | reverse complement strand
GGCCATGGACCAGCGCGAGCCGCGCTGCCGCGAGGGTGCCGCCCGCGGAGGCACAGGAGCGGGCGACGACGCTCTCGTCCACCGGAAGGCCGATCTCGCGCTCGATCTCCCGCGAGACCAAACAGGAGAGGACCGCATCGACGTAATTCGAGCGGTGCGCGCGGTTCAGCAGGGCCGCATCGGCGGGCTCCGGCCTGACGAAACCGGAAGGGGCGAGGCCGAGCGCCGCCAGCGTTTCGGCGAGGCGACCGTATTTCCGCATCGGGAACCGGTGCCCGTCCGGCAGGACGGCCTGATAGGCGGGGTGGACGACGATGGGTGGAATCATGTCGCGTCGGCGATCTGCCACGTCTCGGTCACACCGGCCCCTTCCCTTCGACGAGGAGCCGATCGACTCCGCATTGCTGTCATACGACTGAAACAGCCTGCCTGTTACGGCCTCGGGCAGGGGCTGGTTCCGTCAGGCGGCGGATGCCCGGAGGGAGCACGGCATGATCGGCAGCATCGAGACCGGCGCGATCGTCGCGCTCTCGCTCTGTGCCGCGCTGACCCTGGTCAATTGTCTCAGCATCGCCATCGCCGCATGGCGCATCGGCCGCAACCGCGGCACGCCGAGCTTTCCCAGCGCCGCGCCGATCTCCCTCGTACGCCCGGTCTGCGGCCTCGAAGCGTTCAGTGAGGAGATGCTCGAGCGCGGCTTCCATCTCGCCCATCCGGATTACGAGCTGATCTTCTGCGTCGCCGACGGGCGCGATCCCATCGTCCCTCTGCTGCATCGCCTGATGGCGGCCCATCCGGCGGTGCCGGCTCGGCTCATCGTCGGCGACGAGCGGATCAGCGACAATCCCAAACTCAACAATTGCGTGCGCGGCTGGGAGGCGGCCCGCCACGACTGGGTGGTGCTCGCCGATTCCAACGTCCTGATGCCGCCGGACTACCTGCAGCGGCTGCAGGCCTCGTGGCGGCCGGATACGGGCCTCGTCTGCTCGACGCCCATCGGCGCACGGCCGCATGGTTTCTTCGCCGAACTGGAATGCGCCTTCCTCAATACGCTCCAGGCGCGTTGGCAATATACCGGCGAGAGTCTCGGCCTCGGCTTCGCGCAGGGCAAGAGCATGCTCTGGCACAAGCCGTTCCTCGACGGGCGGGGCGGCATCCGGGCGCTCGCCGCCGAGATCGCCGAGGATGCGGCGGCGACCAAGCTCGTGCGCGCGGCGGGCAAGCAAGTGCATCTCGTGGCCGCGCCCTTCGACCAGCCCCTCGGATTCCGGACGTTTCGTGAGGTCTGGTCGCGGCAGGTGCGCTGGGCGCGCCTGCGCCGGGTCACCTTCCCGCATTTCTTCGCGCCCGAGATCGGCTCGGGCGCGGTGCTTCCCTTCGCCATCGCGGCTCTCGCGGTCCCGGACGCTCCGGTCATGATCGGCGTCGTCGCCATGGCCATGCTCTGGTACGGGGCCGAGTATACGCTCGCCGCCCGCGCCGGGTGGCACCGCTCTCCCCGGCTCCTCCTCGCCTTCCTCCTGCGCGACGCGATCCTCCCCGTCATGTGGGCGAGCGCCTGGATGCAGAGCGCCATCGTCTGGCGCGGTAACGCCATGGACATCCGCCCCAAGGAGACGCCCCGCCTGCGCACCCGCGCCACGGCGGCGTGAGGCCGGATACGGGCTTCGCACGCCCTATTTCTCTTGCGGCAAAACTCTTGCTTGGCCATTCCCGACGGCAGCCTTCGCCGATGACGGGAACCCACCATGCAAAGCGAATCCACCGGCCTGCATAAGGGCCTGAACGCCTTCCATCTCTGGGGCATCGCCGTCGGCCTCGTGATCTCGGGCGAGTATTTCGGCTGGAGCTATGGCTGGGCCAGCGCCGGAACGCTCGGCTTCCTGGTGACCACGACCTTCATCGCGGCAATGTACGTCGCCTTCATCTTCAGCTTCACCGAGCTCACCACGGCCATTCCGCAGGCCGGCGGCCCCTTCGCCTATAGCCGGCGCGCCTTCGGGCCCATCGGCGGCTGCATCGCGGGCTACGCGACGTTGATCGAGTTCGTCTTCGCGCCCCCCGCCATCGCGCTCGCCATCGGGGCCTATCTCAACGTCCAGTTTCCGGGCCTCGACCCGAAACATGCGGCGCTCGGCGCCTACCTGATCTTCATGACCCTCAACATCGTCGGCGTGCAGATCGCCGCCACGTTCGAGCTGTTCGTGACCATCCTGGCGGTGGCCGAATTGCTGGTCTTCATGGGCGTCGTCGCCCCGGCCTTCAGCTTCTCCAATTTCGCCGCCCATGGCTGGGCCGGTGAATCCACATTCAGCCTCGCCGCAATCGGCGGCATGTTCGCGGCCATTCCCTTCGCCATCTGGTTCTTCCTCGCCATCGAGGGCGTCGCCATGGCGGCGGAAGAGGCCAAGGACCCCAAGCGCACGATCCCCATCGCCTATATCACCGGCGTCCTGACACTCACCGTCCTCGCCTTCGGCGTGATGATCTTCGCCGGCGGCTCGGGTGACTGGCGCACCCTGAGCAACCTCAACGACCCGCTGCCCCAGGCCATGAAGACGGTGGTGGGCGAGTCGAGCGGCTGGCTGCACATGCTGGTCTGGCTCGGCCTGTTCGGCCTCGTGGCGTCGTTCCACGGCATCATCATGGGCTATTCGCGCCAGATCTTCGCCCTCGGTCGCGCCGGCTACCTCCCCGGGTTCCTGGCCAAGGTGCACCCCCGCTTCCAGACCCCCCACGTGGCGACCGTGGCCGGCGGCCTCGTCGGCATCGCCGCCATCTACAGCGACAACCTCATCGAGATCGCGGGCCAGTCCCTCACCGCGAGCATCGTCACCATGGCGGTGTTCGGCGCGCTGGTGATGTACGGGATGAGCATGGCGGCCCTGTTCAAGCTGCGCCGCAGCGAGCCCGACCTCGCCCGTCCCTACCGAGCGCCGTTCTTCCCCGTCGCCCCCGCCTTCGCCCTGGCCATGGCCGGCATCTGCTTCATCGCCCTGGTCGTCTTCAACCCGATGATCTTCGCGATCTTCCTGGCCGTGATGGTGGTCGCGGTCGCCGCCTCGCACTTCCTGGCAAAGCCGGTGGAGACCGCTCCCGCCGCGACGCTCGATCCGGTCATCTGAGGAGCTAATTGAGACGTTTCTCCAATGCTTTACCTCATCCTGAGGTGCCGCGCAGCGGCCTCGAAGGAGCCTTCCAGGGATCGCTTTGGTTTCTGGAGGGCTCCTTCGAGGCCCTTTGCTCCAGCAAAGGGCACCTCAGGATGAGGCGGTCTGCTTGGACGATCGCCTTTGGCGGATGATCGACGTCGACATGAGTATTCGCTGAGAAATCCAATCAAGCAGGATCTGAGGGCATAGGGCTCGCATCGATCCCCTCTCTTGGCCATAAGGCGGCGATGAAGATTGGAATCATCGAGGCGGGCGCACCGCCCGCCCGCCTGGCCGAGACCTACCCGTCCTACGGCCGCATGGTGGAGAGGCTCCTCGGCGACCCTGCCGAGGTGACCACCTTCCCGGTGGCGGAGGGGCGGTTTCCCACCTCTCCCGAGGCGTTCGATGCGTTCGTCGTGACGGGATCGGCGGCGGGCGTCTATGACGACCTGCCGTGGATCGCGCCGCTCAAGAGCTTCCTGCGCGACCTCGACGGGCGCGCCAAGCTAGTCGGGCTCTGCTTCGGACACCAGATCCTGGCGGCGGCCTTCGGCGGCACGGTGGAGAAATCGGCCAAGGGCTGGGGCATCGGCCTCCACACCTATGACCTGTTCGAACGCGCGGACTGGATGGACGAGGCGACCCGCGTCTCGGTCCCGGCGATCCATCAGGATCAGGTCGTCGTTCCTCCGGCGGATGCCCGCATCCTCGGCGGCAACGCCTTCACGCCCTACGGCATCCTGTCCTACCCGCAACGCCGGGCGATCTCGTTCCAGGTCCATCCGGAATTCGAGACCGATTACGCCACGGATCTGATTGCCGGGCACCGGCCCGCTCTGCCCCACGACGAGGCGTTTCAGGCAGCCGCCGTCGCCTCGCTGCGCGGCGAGAGCGATGCTGCTCGCGTCGGCGGCTGGATCCGCCGTTTCCTGCAATCGAGATAGGGTTTGCCCGCCTCTGGCTCACGGGCCGCGTCGCAGGGGCGATTGGTGCGGGCGGTCGGAATCGAACCGACACTCTGTCACCAGAACCGGATTTTGAGTCCGGCGCGTCTACCAGTTCCACCACGCCCGCAACATCCGCCTCATGGCACAGGTTCGCCCGGACGGCCAGAGGGGTTTTGCGGGGAAACCTCGCCGCTACGGTTCCGGCTCGCAAGTCCGGCCAGGTTGTGCTCAAAGGGCCTCGCGCCCTCCCCTTTCGGATAGAAGCCCTTCATGATCCGCCGCCTCTACGAGTGGATACTCGCGCTCGCGGGCAAGCCGTCGGCCCCCTACGCACTCGGTGCGGTGGCGTTCGCGGAGAGCTCGTTCTTTCCGGTCCCGCCCGACGTGATGCTGGTGCCGATGGCGGTGAGCCGGCCCGACAAGGTCTGGTTCTACGCGACGATCACCACCCTGTCCTCGGTGGCCGGCGGGCTGCTCGGCTACGCCATCGGCGCCCTGCTCTACGATTCCATCGGGGTCTGGCTGTTCTCGCTCTATGGGCTGAACGAGAAGGCGGCGAGCTTCCAAGCCTCCTACGCCCAGTACGGGCATTGGGTGATCCTGCTGAAGGGGCTCACGCCGATCCCGTTCAAGCTGGTGACGATCACCTCGGGCTTCGCCCATTACGACCTGTTCTGGTTCGTCCTGCTCTCGCTCATCACCCGCGGGGCGCGCTTCTTCCTGCTCGCTGGGCTTCTGAAGCGCTACGGCGTATCCATTCGCGCCGTCCTCGACCGGCATCTGAATGTCGTCGCGGCCATCACGGTGGCCGTCGTCATCCTCGGCTTCGTCCTGTTCAAGGTGCTGCTGTGATCGATTACTCCACCCTTCTCCGTCTTCGCCGGGCTGCGCTGGCGGTCCTGATCGGCTCCGCACTGGCGATCGCGGGCGCCTTCTATTTTCAGTGGGTCCTCGGCTACGTGCCGTGCAAGCTCTGCCTGACGGAGCGCCTACCCTATTACGCGGCGATCCCGCTGGCCCTCCTGGCCCTGTTCACGCCCGAGCGCCTGACCCGGCTGATCCTCGGGATCGCCGCCCTCGGGCTGCTCTACGGGGCCGGCCTCAGCGTCTATCACGCGGGCGCCGAATGGGCGTTCTGGGCCGGCCCGTCCGATTGCGGCGGCGGCAGCGGCGCCAATCCCAGCGATGTGGGCGACTTCCTCGATACCCTGAAGGCGACGCGGGTCGCCGATTGCTCCACCGCCGCCTGGCGTTTCCTCGGCATCTCGCTGGCCGGCTGGAATGCGGCGATCGCCTTCGCCCTGGCCTCCATCGCCGGGACGGCGGCCCTCAAGCGGTGACGAGACGGGGCCGACCTCTCAGTTGAGGTCGCCCGGCAGTGCGGGGAGCGGCGCCACGTCGATTCCCTCCTCCACCAGCGCGCGCGCCTCGGCGGGACTCGCTTCACCGTAGATCGGCCGGGACTCGGCCTCGCCGTAATGCATGCGGCGGGCTTCCTCGGGGAAACGGGGGCCGACATTGTCGGCCGTCCGGGTCACATGCTCGCGCATGGCACGCATCAGGGCGCGCAACTGCCGCTCCGGCTCGGCCATCACCGGCACGTCCGCCGAAGGCACGGCAACGGACGCGCTCGCAGGAGGTTCGACAGTCGAGCGGCTTCGGTCAGGCGACAATGCGACGGTCTTTGCCAGCGCTGGCGCCATCATGGCCTTCGCGACCTTGGTCGAGCCGCAGGCCAGACAGGCCACGAGACCGTCCGCCGCCTGAGCGTCGTAGGAATCGCTCGAGCGAAACCAGCCCTCGAAATCGTGTCCGTTCTCGCAGACGAGCGTGTAGCGGATCATGGGCGGGATCGGACCGGACGCATGCTCACCCGGCCCGCCCGACGCGCTCGACCGTGAAGGGGCGCGCGTGTTTGAGGGCGGGGATCCGCCCCCTCGCCTCGGTGACGCGGGCGAGGTCGATCTCGGCCAGGATCACGCCGGGCTCCGCCCCGCCGGCATCCGCCAGCACCTTGCCCCAGGGATCGACGATAATCGAATGGCCGTAGGTCTCGCGGCCGTCCTCGTGGCGACCGCCCTGGGCGGCCGAGATCATGAACGATCCGGTCTCGATGGCGCGGGCGCGGTGGAGCACATGCCAATGCGCCTCGCCCGTCTGCTTGGTGAAACAGGCCGGCGCGCTGAGGATCGTCGCCCCGGCTTCCGCCAGAGCCCGGTACAGGGCGGGGAAACGCAGATCGTAGCAGATCGCGATTCCGAGCGGCGCCCACGGCGTCTCGGCGACGACCGCGCAGGCGCCGCCGGTATAGGTGTTGGATTCGCGCCAGCGCTCGCCGTTGGGAAGGTCCACGTCGTAGAGGTGGAGCTTGTCGTAGGACGCGGTGATCGCGCCTTCCGCATCGATGAGGAAGGCGCGGTTCGCGATCTTGTCGCCGTTCCGCACGGCCAGCGAGCCGATATGGACGACGATGCCGCGCTCGCGGGCCACATCGCGCAGGGCGGCGAGGGTCACGTCCTCGTCCTGCTCGCGCACGTTGGCGAACAGGCTGGCTTTGTCCCGCTCCACCAGGGAGGTCATTTCCGGCGTCTGGACGTAGTCCGCCCCCTGGGACGCCGCCTCTCGCACCAGGGCGACGGCGGCATCGCGGTTGGCGAGGGGATCGCGCCCGGACCGCATCTGGACGCAGGCCGCGACGAAGCGGGGCTCCGTCTTGCTCTGTTCCGTCGATGACGCGTCGCTCATGATTGCACTGCCGGCGCCGACAGGAGCGGGTCGAGCTTTCCCGACCGGTCGAGGGCATAGAGGTCGTCGCAACCACCCACATGCGTCTCGCCGATGAAGATCTGCGGCACACTGGTCCGGCCGCCGGCACGCTGGGTCATGGCGAGGCGCGAGCCCGCGATCTTCTCGACGTCGATCTCGGTGAAGGAAGCGCCCTTCTCCCGCAGCAAGGTCTTGGCGGCGGTGCAATAAGGGCACCAGGCTGTCGTATAGATGGTCACCGGAGGCATGGTTTGCTGACGTCCCGCTTCGCTCCCCTCAGCATATAGGGGAACGGCGGTCACCTTCCTACCGACAAGACACCGTCCTGTTACAAAGCCGTCGTCGGGCCGGGGATCACGTCCCGACTCAGGCGGCCAGCAGCTTCTCGACCTCATTGACGAGATCGCGCAGGTGGAAAGGCTTGGACAGGACCTTCGCGTCCTTCGGAGCCTTCGAATCGGGGTTGAGGGCCACCGCCGCGAAACCCGTGATGAACATCACCTTGATGTCCGGATCGAGTTCGGTGGCGCGGCGGGCGAGCTCGATCCCGTCCATTTCCGGCATCACGATATCGGTGAGGAGCAGCTCGAAAGGCTCCTCCCGCAGGCGGTTATAGGCCGACAGGCCGTTATCGAACGACAGCACGTCATAGCCGGCATTCTGCAACGCCTTGGCCAGGAACCGGCGCATGTCGTTATCGTCTTCGGCCAGGAGGATCTTCATCTGTCGGTGTCCCGCACCCGTGAGTCGCTGAGTTCATTTCATAAAGCGCAGACTTGGTAAACAAGGTGTTGAGATTGGTGGCCGGGCCACGTGCACAGGGGCACACCGTTCGTTTCACCTCAGGTCGTGTCACAGTGGACACCACCCTCCGCGCACCGCAAAGTGCGGTCATGCGTTTCCCCGTCAGCCCCTGGGCGCCCACGCCGCGATGACCGAGCCGAGCCTCCGCCGGGATGCAGCGAATCCAGGAGATTTCGCGCCACCCTTCGCCATCGACGAACCGAGGGAGCACACGCTTCCGTTCGTGTTCAACACGCCTCATTCCGGTGCGGTCTACCCGAAGGCCTTCCTGGCGGCGTCGCGCCTCGACCCGTTGGCGCTCCGGCGCTCGGAGGACGCCTATGTCGACAGGCTGTTCGCGCCGGTGGTCGATCTCGGTGCGCCGCTGATGCGCGCGAACTTCCCGCGGGCCTATCTCGACGTGAATCGCGAGCCCTACGAACTCGACCCACGCATGTTCGACGGACGCCTCCCGCCCTTCGCCAACACCCGGTCCATGCGGGTGGCCGGCGGCCTCGGCACGGTGCCGAGGGTGGTCGCCGACGGCCAGGAAATCTACCGCGGCCGGTTTCCCGTCGAGGAGGCGGTCGCGCGGATCGAGGAACTCTACAAGCCGTATCACCGCACCCTGCGCGGTCTCGTTCAGCGCACGGCCCGCGTCTTCGGCCACGCCATCCTCATCGATTGCCACTCGATGCCGTCATCGAGCCTGCTGCGCGAGGAGGATTCGAAGGCCGATTTCGTTCTGGGCGACAGGTTCGGAACGAGCTGCACCCCAGCCCTGATCGCGGCGTTCGAATATCATTTGCACGCGCGCGGCTTCCGCACCCTGCGTAACAAGCCCTATGCGGGCGGCTTCATCACCGAGCATTACGGCGAGCCGAATATCGGCCGTCACGCGCTCCAGATCGAGATCAATCGCGGTCTCTACATGAACGAGGCCACCCTCGCGGTCACGCAGGGCTTCGCCGATCTGGTCTGGATGCTGCGCGAGGTGGTGAAGGCGGTCGCGGAGGAGATGGACAGCCTCACGCCGCGCAGAATGGCGGCCGAATAGGCCCCGGCTTTCTGCCCCCGTCCATCCAGGGTTCGAGCGCGCCTGAACGGCTGCACTGAGCCCGACCCCACCGAAGCCCAACCCCACCGAAGAATGGATCGCCCAAGAAAAAAGGCCGCTCCGAAGAGCGGCCCGAAGTCTAGGGAGGAAACGCCCAAGAAGGGCTGCGGGACCGCGACGCCATCGCGATCTCGCAATGCACAAAGTAAAGTGCGTCGCACAAAACGCAAGAGTGTTTCGCCGTCGAAAGGCTGCACACCGCGCATGCCCCGCCCGCGTCCGCTGCACCATACGGCGCAGCTTGCAGGTCTCCTCCGTTTTACCTCACGATTCGCTGAGCAGACGGGCGATTTCGGCTTTCAGCGGCTCGGCCAGATCCTTGCGCTCGAGCGCGTAGGCGATGTTCGCGGTGAGGAAGCCGAGCTTGGAGCCGGTATCGTAGGTCCGGCCCTCGTAGCGCATGCCGAAGAAGGATTGCTTCTCGGCGAGTTTGATCATGGCGTCGGTGAGCTGGATCTCGCCGCCGGCACCCTTCTCGCCATGCTCCAGGATCGAGAAGATCTCCGGCTGGAGGATGTAACGCCCGGAAATGATGAAGTTCGACGGGGCGGTGCCCTGTTTGGGCTTCTCGATCATGCCGTTGATCTCGAAGGTCTGCCCGTAGGTCTCGCCGACGCCGACGATGCCGTACTGGTGCGTCTCTTCGGGCTTCACCTCTTCCACGGCGATGACGTTGCCGCCATGGCGCTCGTAGGCCGAGAGCATCTGCTGCATGCAGCCCTTGCTCAGCATGTCGGGCAGCAGCACCGCGAAGGGCTCGTCGCCGACGATCTCGCGGGCGCACCAGACCGCATGGCCGAGGCCGAGGGGGGCCTGCTGGCGGGTGAAGCTCGTCTGCCCGGCGGCCGGGAGATCACGCTTCAACTCCTCGTAGATCGCTTCCTTGCCGCGCTCCTGCAGCATGCGGTCGAGTTCGAAGGCGATGTCGAAATGGTCCTCGATCACGGCCTTGCCGCGGCCGGTGACGAAGATGAAATGCTCGATTCCGGCCTCGCGCGCCTCGTCCACCACATGCTGGACGACCGGCCGGTCGACCACGGTGAGCATTTCCTTCGGGACGGCCTTGGTGGCGGGCAGGAAGCGGGTACCCAACCCTGCGACAGGCAGGACGGCTTTACGAATCGGTTTCATCAAGCGGGACCCGGTCTCTTAAAATGCGGTGGGAACAACCCGGAGGCGGAGGACGATAGCACGTTGTCGCGATCTCGCGAGCAAGAACAAAACCATTTCCACCCCCGACTCAGCCTAACGCGCCGCATGATCACACGGGGGGTTTGAGGTATATCTTCCGCGAAGTCGGCGGGAATGGAAGCGGGGCCATGGCGATTCTGGTGACGGGCGGCGCGGGATATATTGGCAGCCACATGGTTTTGGCGCTGCTGGATGCCGGCCATGAGGACGTCGTCGTCATCGATGATCTGTCCACCGGTTTCGACTGGGTGCTCCCCCCCGAAGTGACCCTCGTGGTGGGCGACGTGGCGGATCAGGCCCTGGTGAAGCGGGTCATCGCCGAGCACGGAATCGACGTGCTGGCGCATTTCGCCGCCAAGATCGTGGTGCCGGAATCGGTGGCGGACCCGCTCGGCTACTATCTCGCGAACACGGTCAAGACCCGGGCGCTCATCGAGGCCGCCGTCGCGGGTGGGGTGAAGCACGTCATCTTCTCCTCCACAGCCGCCGTCTACGGCGAGCCCGAGATCGTCCCGGTACCGGAGAACCTCGTGGCCGCGCCGATCAACCCCTACGGCCGCTCGAAACTGATGAGCGAGTGGATGATCGCCGACGCGGCCAAGGCCCACGGCTTCAGCTACGTCATCCTGCGCTATTTCAACGTCGCCGGGGCCGATCCGCGCGGGCGCAGCGGCCAATCCGCAAGCGACGCCACCCACCTGATCAAGGTGGCCACTCAGGCGGCACTCGGCCGGCGCACCCATCTCAATGTGTTCGGCACGGACTACCCCACCCCCGACGGCTCGTGCCTGCGCGACTACATCCAGGTGTCCGACCTCGCCGATGCCCATTGCGTGGCGATCGCGCATCTGCGCTCGGGCGGCGAGAGCAAGACGCTCAATTGCGGCTACGGGCGCGGCTATTCGGTCCTCCAGGTGATCGAGGTGGTGAAGCGCATGTCGGGCCGCGACTTCGAGGTGAGGCTGGCGCCGCGCAGGCCCGGCGACCCGGCGCAGATCGTGGCGAAGGCCGACCGGATCCGCGACGAATTGGGATGGCGCCCGCGCCATGACGACCTCGATGGGATCGTGGCCCAGGCCCTCGCATGGGAAGAGTCGCTGGCCCGGCGCAACCGCCTATGACAACGCTCCTTCGCGCCGCCCTCGCCCTCTGCGTCCTGTTGGCGACCGAGAGCAGGGCACAGGACGCTGTCCGGGTCCCCGCAACCGCGAAACCCGACATGGCGGCCAACGCATCGTTCCGCAGCTTCATCGATGCCCTGCGGCCCGATGCGGAGGCACGTGGGGTCAGCGCGGCGACCTTCGATGCGGCCTTCCGCGGAGTCTCCTCCCCCGACCCCGGCATTCTCGCCAAAACCACCGCTCAAGGGGAGTTCGGACGCCCCGTCTGGGACTATCTCGTCGGTGCGGTGTCGACCGGGCGGATCGCCAAGGGGCGATCCCAGGCGGCGCGTCTCTCCGGCACCCTGTCGGCGATCGAAGCGCGCACCGGCGTGCCCCGCTGGATCATCCTCGCCTTCTGGGGGGTCGAGTCGGATTTCGGGGCGAGCGGCGGGACCGTCCCGACCATCCGCGCCCTGGCGACCCTGGCCCAGGCGCGCTTTCGCGGGGCGCTGTTTCGCAACGAACTCCTCGACGCCCTGACCATCCTTCAGCGCGGCGACATCGCGCCGGAGGCGATGAAGGGATCCTGGGCCGGCGCCATGGGCCAAACCCAGTTCCTTCCGTCGACCTTCCTCAAACATGCGGTGGATTTCGACGGAGATGGCCACCGCGACATCTGGCGCTCCGAGGCCGATGCCCTCGCCTCCATCGCCGGTTATCTTCAAACGCTCGGCTGGAACCGCGACCTGTCTTGGGGCTACGCCGTCACGCTTCCCGGCGGTTTCGACCTGACGAAGTATCGCGCGGACCTGTCGGACTTCACCAGACGCGGCGTTCGCAGGATCGATGGCGAGGCCCTGCCGGCATCGGGAGCGGCGAGCCTGTTCCTGCCCGGCGGTTCGGGCGGCCCGGTCTTCCTGATCACCGACAATTTCGAGGTCATCCGGGGCTACAATACCTCGGATTCCTACGCGCTCGCCGTCGGGCACCTCGCCGACCGGCTCGCCGGCGGGCCGGCCTTGGCGGCGCCCTGGCCGACAGGCGCGGCTCGCCTCGACAAACCGGGCCTGCAGGCACTGCAGAAGGGCCTCGCTACCCGAAACCTCTATGCCGGCGACGCCGACGGCCGCGCCGGACCGAAGCTGCGCGAAGCGGTCCGCCAGTATCAGATCAAGGAAGGTCTCGTGGCCGACGGCTATGCCACGCCCGCTCTCCTCGAACATATCACGGCGCGCCCGTGACTCCTGTCATACGAAGCGTCTTGCTACTCAAGGGGGATACCGGCGACGGGGGACCTGACGAGGTGGCTCGAATTGAGTTTGCCTCGACGATCCAAGACCTTACCTCATCCTGAGGCGCCGCGAAGCGGCCTCGAAGGAGCCCTCCAGGGATCGCATCAGTCTCTGGAACCCTCCTTCGAGGCCCTTCGCCGAGGCGAAAGGCACCTCAGGATGAGGTGGTCGGATCGGAAGACCCGATCGATCCCGATCATCCGCTGAAAGGTTCGATCGAACGCCCGCTTAGACGCGGGGCGGATCGTCGGATAGGATGGCATTGTCTCGTCCTTCGACGATCAGCAGGCAGGTCGCAGCGTGGCATCAAGGACCGTCAAGACCGTACCGAACGGGGCGACCATCGCGGGACGGGTGAAGGACGCCGTTCGTCGCGCCTGCCTCCTCGCTCTGTTCGCGACGCCCCCGCTGTTCTCGTCGAGCCCGTCCGCCGTGGCCCAATGGGGGGATTCCTACGATACCCCTCGCGGCGATTCCTACTACGCGCCGCGCCGCCGCCCCCGCGAGGAGGGTGATTACGGCGCACGCCAGGCCAATCGGCGCTACACCCCTCCCCCTCAGGAGGCACCGCGCCAGTTCTACTGGCCCTGGGAGGATCGTCCTCAGCAGGTTCAGCCGACCCCCGCGCCCGTGCCATCGGCCCGACCCACCCGGCCGCGGCCGCCGACCATCGGGGAGAGCCAGCGCTCCTACACGAAGCGGCCGCGTCCCGCTCCGGTGATCGCCCAGCCGAAGCCGGTCCAGCCCAAGGCGGAGCCGTCGATCCGCATCGCGGTGTTCGGCGATTCGCTGGCGAGCTATCTCGGACGCGGCCTCGACGACGTGTTCGAGGACAATGCCGATGTGGCGATCCTCGACCGCTCGAAGGCCGATAGCGGCCTCGTCCGGAAGGACGTGGTCGACTGGCCCAAGGCCGCGGAGGATTTCCTCAAGACGAGCCCGAAGGTCGCCTACGCCGTGGTGATGCTGGGCGCGAACGACCGGCAGCCCATCCGCGAGGGGACGGAGAATGTCGACCCGGGGACGGAGCGCTGGCGCGAGATCTACCGCGACCGCGTGGACGCCCTGGCCAAGGTCTTCGCCAGCCAGAAGATCCCCTTCATCTGGGTAGGCGCGCCCCCCATGCGCAGCGAGCCACTGACGAAAGACATCGCGTCGATCAACGACCTGATCCGTGACCGGGTCGCCAAGGCGGGCGGGACTTATGTCGACATCTGGCCGGGCTTCGTCGACGACCGCAACCGCTTCACCATGACCGGCCCCGACCTGGAAGGGCAGGAAGCCAAGCTGCGGACGTCGGACGGCGTGCATTTCACCAAGGCGGGCGCCCGCAAGGTCGCGCATTTCGCCGACGTGGAACTCAAGCGTCTCATGGGCACGAACCCCACGGAAGCGCCAGCCGTCGCGCCCGTGGCGACCGTCCCCGGCCCCCTCCTCGATGGCGAGGCGCCGAAGCTCGACGATACCGCCGCGATCGATCGCCAGATCACCGCGATGCTGCCGAGCCTGCCGGAGCCTCCGGGCATCCCCGCCTTGCCGGTGAAGCCCGCGTTCGGCCCGGTCATTCCCCTCGGCCGCGCCGAAGTGACCCCCGGCGGCACGCTCATCAGCGGACGGCCGCGCGATGGCGACGCATCGGGGAACGTCGAGCGGGTGCTTCAGCGCGGCTCGGCGCCGATGCCCCAGCCGGGCCGGGCCGACGATTTCAAATGGCCGCCGGGCTGAGCCCGGCGTGGCGGCACTGAGTTCGAGAAGAGATCAAGTCGCCGGGGCCTGACATAAAGCTGGCCCCGGATTGCTACTTCAGCGCGGCAGGACGCTCGATCCCATCAGCGCCTCGTCGATGGAGCGCGCCGCCTGGCGGCCTTCACGGATCGCCCAGACCACGAGGGACTGCCCACGGCGCATGTCGCCGGCGGCATAGATCTTCTCGTTGGACGTCCGGTAATCGAGTTCGTTGGCGGTGACGTTGCCGCGCTTGTCCATGACGACACCGGACTCCTCGAGCAGGCCCTTGCGGACCGAACCGGCGAAACCGATGGCGAGGAACACCAGATCGGCCGGCAGGGTGAACTCACCGCCGGGAACGGGCTGGCGCTTCTCATCCACACGGGTGCAGACCACGCCGGTGAGCTTGCCCTTCTTGTTGCCTTCCAGGCGCAGGGTGGCGGCCTGGAACTCGCGCTCGGCGCCCTCCGCCTGGCTCGACGAGGTCCGCATCTTGGTCGGCCAATAGGGCCAGACCGAGAGCTTGTCCTCGCGCTCCGGCGGACGCGGCCGGATGTCGAGCTGCGTCACCGAGAGAGCGCCCTGGCGGAAGGAGGTGCCGACGCAATCCGACGCCGTATCGCCGCCGCCGATCACGACGACGTTCTTCGCGGTGGCGAGGATCGGCAATTCGCCGTTGCCCGGCATCGGCTCGGCGCCGACCCGGCGGTTCGACTGGACGAGGAACGGCATCGCGTAGTGCACGCCGGCGAGCTCCTGGCCGGGAAGCTGCGGGTTGCGCGGGTCTTCGGCGCCGCCGGCGAAGAGCACGGCGTCGAACTCGGCGGTGAGTTCGTCGAGCGGCTTCGTCACGCCGACATTGACGCCGTAATGGAAGGTCACGCCCTCCGCTTCCATCTGCTTCACGCGCCGGTCGATATGGCGCTTCTCCATCTTGAAGTCGGGGATGCCGTAGCGCAGCAGACCGCCGGCCTTCGGCTCACGCTCGAAGACATGGACGTCGTGGCCGACACGGGCGAGCTGCTGCGCAGCGGCCATGCCCGCCGGCCCCGAGCCGATGACAGCGACCTTCTTGCCGGTGCGGGTGGTGGGGATTTCCGGCTTCACCCAGCCGTTGTTCCAGGCACGGTCGGCGATGGCCTGCTCGATCGTCTTGATGGCGACGGGCTGGTTCTCGAGGTTGAGGGTGCAGGCCTCCTCACACGGCGCGGGGCAGACGCGGCCGGTGAATTCCGGGAAATTGTTGGTGGAGTGGAGGTTGCGCGCGGCCTCCTCCCAGTCCGACTGGAAGACGAGCTCGTTCCAGTCCGGGATCTGGTTGTGCACGGGGCAGCCGGTCGGCCCATGGCAGAACGGGATGCCGCAATCCATGCAGCGCGCCGCCTGCTTCTTCAGGTCGTGCTCGTCGAGGGGCAGCGTGAACTCGCGGAAGTGCCGCACGCGGTCGGCTGCGAGCTGATACTTCTGCTCCTGCCGGTCGAACTCGAGGAAACCCGTGATCTTGCCCATGACCTAAAGCCCCACTCACCCAAAGCGCTCCGCACGAAGCGGAGACCGATTCTTCTTTCGCGAGCGAGCTCGCTACGGTCTTAACCAGTTCTCGACGTCGAGCATCGGCACCCGCGAGAACTCACCGACATTGTCCGTCACCAATACACTGCCATCGCAAATCGCGTGCGACGCGATCAGCAGGTCGTTCGCTCCGATCGGTGTTCCAGCCGCTTCGAGAAGTCGGCGCAGTTCGCCATAGGTGTGATCGACGGGCACGGAGAGGGATGCGACGGTGATCGCACCCAAAACCGCATCCACCTGCCGGGTCAGGCGTTCGGATCCTTTCCTGGCGGCACCGAAACGCAGTTCCGAGGCCACCACCACACTCGTATAGACGTTCGACTCCCCCACCCGCGCAATCGTCTCTCGCAGGAGCCCATTGGGAGCGCGAACGAGGGCCGACAGGATGTTCGTGTCGAGCAGGTAGCGCACTAGAGATCAACCGGCTCCGGAAGTCGGTCCTCGATCTCGGGCCACGCGTCGTCCAGAGGCATGAGGCGCGAAAGGGTCGACAGGAGGGAAAGCTGTCCGACGGCTTCGAGCGTCAGGCGGCCGGCCTCCAAGCGAAGGATCGCCTCGTCGCCGGGCAGAGCGAACTCATCCGGGAGCCGGATGGTCTGCTCGTGCCCCTCGCGATGAAGCTTGATCCTCCGTTCGATCATGTATCCCTTCTCCTCAGACACGGTCCGACGCGGAACGAGCGCCCGCATCGATCCCCTCGACGACGTCGGATCGGAACCGATCCGACGTCTCCTTGCTATTCCGCCGCCACCGGCATCCGCGCCATTTCCATTTCGCGCAGGGCCCGGCGGTATTCCACCGGCATCACCTTCACGAACTTGGTGCGGTAGCCGGCCCAATCTTCCAGAATCGCCTTGGCACGCGGGGAACCCGTGTACTTCAGGTGATTGGTGATGAGCTGGCTCAGGCGCTCCTCGTCATGCCCGGACATGTCGGCGAGGATGTCGACGCGCCCCTTGGTCTCGAGGTCGCCGTCCTGGTGGAAGCGGCGCATGACGTCGTCCTCCTCCTCGACGGGTTCGAGATCGACCATGGAGAGGTTGCAGCGGGCGGCAAACGAACCGTCCGCATCGAGCACGTAGGCGATGCCGCCCGACATGCCGGCCGCGAAGTTGCGCCCGGTCTCGCCGATGGACACCACGACGCCGCCGGTCATGTACTCGCAGCCATGGTCGCCCATGCCTTCGACCACGGTGATGGCGCCTGAATTGCGGACGGCGAAGCGCTCGCCGGCCGAACCGCGGATGTAGCATTCGCCCGCGATGGCCCCGTAGAGCACCGTGTTGCCGGCCATGATCGTCCGCCCGGCGGGCGACCGCAGCGCGTCGCTCGGCCGGATGATCAGCTTGCCGCCGGACAGCCCCTTGCCGACGTAATCGTTGGCGTGGCCCGTGAGAACCACGGTGATGCCGGCGGCGAGCCATGCCCCGAAGCTCTGGCCGGCGGTGCCGGCGAGGTTCACCGTGATGGTGTCGTCGGGCAGGCCCTCGTGGCCGTAGCGCTTCGCGACGACGCCCGAGAGCATCGCGCCCGCCGTGCGGTCCGAGTTCCGGATCACCTCGTTGAGCACCACCGGCTCGGCAGTCTCGATGGCCGACTTCGCGCCCTCGATCAAGCGACGGTCGAGCACCGTGTCGATCGGATGCTTCTGCTTCTCCGTATGGCGGATCGCCACGTCGGGGCCGACATCGGGACGATGGAACAGCTTCGAGAAATCGAGGCCTCGCGCCTTCCAGTGGTTGATGACCTCCAGCGTGTCGAGGAAGTCGGAGCGGCCGATGAGGTCTTCGAGCTTGGTGTAGCCCATCGCCGCCATCAGCTCGCGCAACTCCTCCGCCACGAAGAAGAAGTAGTTGACCACATGCTCGGGCGTGCCCTTGAAGCGCTTGCGCAGGACGGGGTCCTGCGTCGCCACGCCCACCGGGCAGGTGTTCAGGTGGCACTTGCGCATCATGATGCAGCCGGCCGCGATGAGCGGCGCGGTGGAGAAGCCGAACTGGTCGGCGCCGAGCAGGGCCGCGACGAGCACGTCGCGACCGGTGCGGATGCCGCCATCGGCCTGCAGCACGACACGACCGCGCAGGTGGCTGAGCACCAGGGTCTGCTGGGTCTCGGCGAGACCCGTCTCCCATGGGCCGCCCGCATGCTTGATCGAGGTCAGCGGCGCGGCGCCGGTGCCGCCGTCGAAGCCCGAGATGGTGATGTGGTCGGCGCGCGCCTTGGCGACGCCGGTGGCGACCGTGCCGACACCGACCTCGGACACGAGCTTCACCGACACGTCGGCCGCTGGGTTCACGTTCTTCAGGTCGAAGATGAGCTGGGCCAGGTCCTCGATGGAGTAGATGTCGTGATGCGGCGGCGGCGAGATCAGGCCGACGCCGGGGGTGGCGTAACGGACCTTGGCGATCTTGGCGTCGACCTTGTGGCCGGGCAGCTGGCCGCCCTCGCCGGGCTTGGCGCCCTGCGAGACCTTGATCTGCATCATGTCGGCATTGACGAGATATTCCGTCGTGACGCCGAAGCGGCCGGAGGCCACCTGCTTGATCGCCGAGCGGCGCGAACGACCGTCGGCCATCGGCTTGAACCGCTCGACCTCCTCGCCGCCCTCACCGGAATTCGAACGACCGCCGAACGAGTTCACCGCGATGGCGAGGGTCTCGTGGGCTTCCTTCGAGATGGAGCCGTAAGACATCGCGCCCGTGGCGAACCGCTTGACGATGTCCACCGCCGGCTCGACCTCGGAGATGTCGACGGGCGCCCGGCCGAGCTCGGCCGCCTGCTTGATCCGGAACAGGCCGCGGATGGTCTTGAGGTGGTTCTCCTGCTCGTTCACCAGCCGGGCGAACTCGCGGTAGCGCTCGGGCAGGCCGAGACGCACCGCGTGCTGCAGGGTCGCCACCGAATCCGGCGTCCAGGTATGGCTCTCGCCGCGCAGGCGGTAGGCATACTCGCCGCCGACATCGAGGGCATGGCGGAAGACCGGGGCATCGCCGAACGCGTCGGCATGGCGACGGGCGGTCTCCTCGGCGACCTCGGCCATGCCGATGCCTTCGATGGTGGTCTTGGTGCCGAAGAAGTCGCGGGCCACGAAGGACGAGTTCAGGCCGATCGCGTCGAAGATCTGGGCGCCGCAATAGGATTGATAGGTCGAGATGCCCATCTTGGACATGACCTTGAGCAGGCCCTTATCGATCGACTTGATGTAGCGGTAGACGATCTCGTCGTCGGTGAGATCCGGCGGGAACTCGGCCTTCATCGCGATCACGGTCTCGAAGGCGAGATAGGGGTTGATGGCCTCCGCGCCGTAGCCGGCGAGACAGGCGAAGTGATGCACCTCGCGCGGCTCTCCGGATTCGACCACGAGACCGACCGAGGTGCGAAGCCCCTTGCGGATCAGGTAGTTGTGCACCGCCGCCGTGGCCAGCAGGGCCGGGATCGCGATGCGATCCGGGCCAACGCCGCGGTCGGTCAGGATGATGATGTTGTAGCCGCCGCGCACCGCCGCCTCGGCCCGGTCGCAGAGCCGGTCGACCGCGCCTTCCATGGCGACGGCGCCGGATTCGGCCGGGAAGGTCATGTCGAGGGTCTTGGTGTCGAAACGGTCCTCGAAATGCGAGATCGAGCGGATCTTCTCCAGATCGCCGTTGGTCAGGATCGGCTGACGGACCTCGAGGCGCTTCTTGCGGGAGGCGCCCTCCATGTCGAGCAGGTTCGGGCGCGGCCCGATGAACGAGACGAGGCTCATCACGGCCTCCTCGCGGATCGGGTCGATCGCCGGATTGGTGACCTGCGCGAAGTTCTGCTTGAAGTAGGTGTAGAGGGGCTTGGGCTTGTCGGAGAGAGCCGAGAGCGGCGTGTCGGTTCCCATGGAGCCGACCGCCTCCTGGCCGGTGACGGCCATGGGCGCCATCAGCAGCTTGAGGTCTTCCTGGCTGTAGCCGAACGCCTGCTGGCGATCGAGCAGCGACACGTCGGAGCGCGAGGCGCGCGGGATGACGGGCTTCAGGTCTTCCAGCACGATCTGGGTGTTCTTCACCCATTGCGCATAGGGATTGGCCGCCGCGAGCTCGCTCTTGATCTCCTCGTCGGAGATGATGCGGCCCTTCCGAAGGTCGATGAGCAGCATGCGGCCCGGCTGCAGGCGCCAGGATTCGACGATGCTCTCGTCCGGGATCGGCAGGACGCCCATCTCGGAGGCCAGCACGACGAGGCCGTCTTCCGTGACGATGTAGCGGGCGGGGCGCAGGCCGTTGCGGTCGAGGGTCGCGCCGATCTGGCGACCATCGGTGAAGCACACGGCGGCGGGGCCGTCCCACGGCTCCATCAGCGCGGCGTGATATTCGTAGAATGCCTTGCGCTCCTCGCTCATGAGCGGATTGCCGGCCCAGGCCTCCGGGATCAGCATCATCATGGCATGGGCGAGCGAGTAGCCGCCCTGCACGAGGAATTCGAGGGCGTTGTCGAAACAGGCCGTGTCGGACTGGCCCTCGTAGGAGATCGGCCAGAGCTTCGAGATGTCGTTGCCGAACAGATCCGAATCGACACTGGCCTGGCGTGCCGCCATCCAGTTCACGTTGCCGCGCAGCGTGTTGATCTCGCCGTTATGGGCGACCATCCGGTAGGGATGCGACAGCTGCCAGGTCGGGAAGGTGTTGGTGGCGAAACGCTGGTGCACGAGGGCGAGGCCCGAGACGTAGCGCTCGTCCTGCAGGTCCTTGAAGTAATGGCCGAGCTGCGTGACCAGAACCATGCCCTTGTAGACGATGGTACGGGTCGAGACGGAGACCGGGTAATAGGCCTTCACGCGCGGATCGTTGAGGCCGTAGACCTTGTTCGAGATGACCTTGCGCGCGATGAACAGACGGCGCTCGAAGGCGTCCTCGTCCGTGATCGCGGCCGGGCGGCCGATGAAGACCTGCTTGTGGTGCGGCTCCGTCTCCTTGACGCGCACGCCGAGGTCGCTCGAATCCACCGGCACGTCGCGCCAGCCGAGGAAGGGAAGCCCTTCGTCCTGGAGGGCCTTCTCGACGATCTCCTCGACGATGCGGCGGCCTTCCTCGTCCTTCGGCATGAAGAACTGCCCGACGCCGTAATGGCCGGGCTCGGGCAACGCGATGCCGAGGCCCTCGCACTCCTCCTTCAGGAGGAAATGAGGGATGTGGGTGAGGATGCCGCAACCGTCGCCCATCTTCGGATCGGCGCCGACGGCGCCGCGATGGTCGATGTTCTCGAGGATGAGCAGGCCCTGCGCCACGATGGCGTGGGTGCGCCGGTCATGCATGTCCGCCACGAAGCCGACGCCGCAGGCATCGCCTTCGCGGGCGGGATCGTAGAGGCCCTGCTTGGGCGGGAGAGCGTGATCGCGGACGACGAGCGGCGCGACGCCGTCCCGCGTGGCGGGGATCGGGTTCTGGACGACCCCGGCAACCTCAGATGCGGCCATGTTCATAACCCCTTAGCCTCGTTCGTCCGTGCCCGCATGCGAGCATGTTTCATGCCCAAATGCCATCCGGCACTCAGGCTCCGTCCTCGACGCGGTCGGATTCGGGCAGGGTCTTCGGTGAGGAAGCGCCCGCTCTCCGCGGGCTCAGCGCCGGCTTGAATTCAAGCCGTGCGGGCCCGGATCGCCGCGATGGCGACCGGCTTGGAATCTCGTTTTTTCGTGAGATTCGACACCCGCTCCAGACCTTCCACGTTCCTCGAAGGCACTTCGTCCCCGGCGATCGCTCGCCGTGGGGACGCCCCGCCAAAAATGGGACAGCCGTACTGTCCTAATTATGGAAGGTGACAGATTTTAAACGGTCCAGCAAGAGGCTCGCGCGCCCGATGGACAGGTTTGATGCGCCATGCGACGCCGCGACCGGCCGAGGCGCAAGGCAGCCTATGAACAGCACTCGCCCCCTCGCCGAATGGCGGCGGATCGAGGCCGCCCGCGACTTGCCGCGCTTCACCCGTATTCCCGCCCCATTCGGGCATTCTACAGGGCTTGCCAAGCACAAGCGGCATGCGGGGTGATGGACCGCACGGAGACCTCCTTAGACCTGCGCCAACAGTGGGCTACGGAACGACGACACTTCATCGAGACGAGGCACCATGGAATCGAGCCGCAGGGCGCCTGTGCGCTCCCATACGATCAGCCTGACCATGCTGGCGGGGTTCATCACCCTGTTGGCTCTCGGGACGGGCACGGCCCAGGCACAGTACGGCTACGAGCCCGATCCGTTCCTTCCCCCCCGTGCCGTGGTCTGGCGCCTCAACGACCGGGGCTTCACCGAAGTGACGCGGCCGCGATTCGACGGCCGGGCCTATATCGTCGAAGCGACCGGCCCCTATGGAGACAGAGTCCGTTTGTTCGTGGACGCACGGGACGGCGCCGTTCTCGACCGCCAGCGGCTCGGTGTCCCGATGCAGCCGGCACCGGTTCCGGTCGCCCGTCCGGCGGCGCCCGGCTATGGCTGGACCGAAGCGGACGAGCAGCCCCGTCGACCGATGCGCGAAGCGGAACGACTGGTTCCTCCCGGCAGGATCCCGAGCCAGGATGGCATCGGCCGGCAGCCACGTTACGACGTGGCGGCGCGCCCCGAGTCCACCAGCCGCGCCGAACCCTCCGACCGCAATCCGCTGGGCCTGAACCCGGATGCCCGGTCCGGCGACGTCAGACGCCCGGCGGAAGCAGCACCTGCCCGCAAAATCACCAGATTGGCCCCGCCGGCGAAACCGGCCGCGCCCCGGCTCGCGCCGGAAGCCCCCTCGCCGTCCCCCGCGGACGCAGCGTCCGACGCTCGGGCCAGCACGCCGCCGGTCGCCGCCATCGAGCAGCCGAAGGCCGAGCCAACGACGCCGGCAGCGAATCAGCCCCGCCGCGACACGGCGCAGGCTCCGTCATCCGCCAAGTCTCAGACTTGGAGCGACCCGCCGTCTGACAGGAAAGCCGTTCGGGTCATCGGCGGCGCGACGGTGGTGCCGGGATCGACCGACAAGGATCAGCAAGGCGACCGTCCGGCCGAATAGCCGGCCCTCGATTTCCACCATGCCAACAAAAGGCGTCGAGCCATGAGGGCTCGGCGCCTTTTTCTTCGAAACGCCTCCGGCCGTTCAGCCGGCGTCGCTGGCGCCGGCACCCTGGAGGTGCGGATCGTTGGTGGCCGCCCGAACGGGGCTGTCGTTCTGGTCCGGGGAGGTCGTGATCGCCTTCAACGCCAGCGGATCGAGGCCGCTTCCCTCCGTGGGGCCATGCGCTTCGAGGGCGCGGCGCATCTTCGGCGTCCAGAACGCGACGATGTGCTTGTGAATGCCGGCGACCGCCTCGTCATCCGGATAGGATCGGAAGAAGCCCGCGATCTGGTTCGCCATGCGGACGAGCTTGTCGTTGGTGGTCAGGGCGCTCATGGGACTAGCTCTGGTCGACGGGTGAAGGGGGCCGCGCGCCTCTAGCGCTCGGCTGCAAGGAGAAGGCGTTCGCGGCCGGTGAAGACCGTGAGGGTGTCAGACCGGGCGATGGCGCAGAGCGTCATGTCGTGCAGGCGCGCCCGGTCGATGGCCAGCGATGTCGGGGCCGAGATCGCCACGAGGATCGCGGCGCCGAAGGTCGCGGCCTTTTCGACCATTTCGAACGAGCAGCGGCTGGTGATGACGACGAACCCCTCGCGTGGGTCGGTCCGCTCCCGCATCAGCGCGCCGATCAGCTTGTCGAGGCCGTTATGGCGGCCGACATCCTCGCGCAGGGCAAGAAGGTTGCCGTCCCGATCCGCCCAGGCCGCGGCATGGACGGCGCGGGTCGTGTGGTTGAGAAGCTGCGCGTCGCCCATTCCAAGCAGGGCGCGCTGGATCGATTCGATCCCGACCGCCTGCACCGCATGAGCACGCGGCTCCGCCTTGGGCAGGGCCGCGAGATCGTCGATCCCGCAGACGCCGCAACCGGTGCGCCCGGAGATGGCGCGTTTCCGGGCAAGGTGCTCGCGCAACCGCCCCGGTGCGAGATCGACCACGAGGCGCAATCCCCCGTCTCCGTCCTCGACCCGGACCGACCTGATCTCGTCGACGGACTCGACGATTCCCTCGGTGAGGCTGAACCCGTAGGCGAAATCCACCAGGTCGGACGGGGTCGTCATCATGACCGCGTAGGGCACGCTGCCATAGACGAGGTTGACGGGCATCTCGACGGCAAGATCGCGATGCCCTTCGCGGGCCGTGGGGTCGTCGTAGGCCACGACCAGGGTCGGGACACGCCGGCTCGTCGGAGCCGGCGCGTCGCTCTCGTTCAGATCGTTCCGTTCACTCGGCAGCATTCAATTGCGTCGCGATTCTCGTGAGCGAGAAGTCCTCCTCGAAGAACTTCGCCTGCCAATCCGACGGCCGGTTGGTCCGTCGCACCTGCACCGCCGTCACCTTATACTCGGGGCAGTTGGTGGCCCAGTCCGAGAAGTCGGTGGTGATGACGTTGGCGCCGGTCTTGGCGTGGTGGAACGTGGTGTAGACCACGCCCGGCTGCATGCGCTCGGAGACGATCGCCTTGAGGGCGATGTCGCCGGAACGGCTCTCCAAGGCCACCAGATCGCCGTGGACGATGCCGCGCACCTCCGCGTCGAACGGGTGGATCTCCAGCACGTCCTCCTCGTGCCAGCGCGAGTTCTCCGTGCGGCGGGTCTGCGCGCCGACATTGTACTGCGACAGGATGCGGCCGGTGGTGAGGATGAGCGGGAAGCGCGGGCCGGTGCGCTCCTCGGTGGCCACGTATTCCGTGATCATGAACTTCCCGAGGCCGCGCACGAAGCGGTCCACGTGCATCATCGGCGTGCCGTTGGGGGCGGCGTCGTTGCACGGCCACTGGATCGAGCCGAGCTCGTCGATCTTGGCGAAGCTCACGCCCTTGAAGCTCGGGGTGAGCGAGGCGATCTCGTCCATGATCTCGCTGGGATGCGAATAGTTCATCGGGTAGCCCAGCGCGTTGGAGAGCAGAATCGTGCCCTCCCAATCGCCGTAGCCGGCCAGCGGCGGCATCACCTTGCGCACGCGGCTGATACGCCGCTCGGCATTGGTGAAGGTGCCGTCCTTCTCGAGGAACGACGCGCCCGGCAGGAAGACGTGGGCGTATTTCGCCGTCTCGTTCAGGAAGATGTCCTGGACGACGATGCATTCCATCGCCATCAGGCCGGCGGTGACGTGGTGCGTGTCGGGGTCGGACTGGGCGATGTCCTCGCCCTGGATGTACATGCCCTTGAAGGCACCATCGACGGCTTCGTCGAGCATGTTGGTGATGCGCAGGCCCGGATCCTTGTCGAGCTGGACGCCCCACAGGGATTCGAAGGTCTCGCGGGTGGCATCGTCCGACACGTGGCGGTAGCCCGGCAGCTCGTGCGGGAACGAGCCCATGTCACAGGAGCCCTGGACGTTGTTCTGGCCGCGCAGCGGATTCACACCGGCGCCCAGCATGCCGATATTGCCGGTGGCCATGGCGATGTTGGCCATGCCCATGACCATGGTCGAGCCCTGGCTGTGCTCGGTGACGCCCAGACCGTAATAGATGCCCGCGGCCCCGCCGGTGGCGTAGAGGCGGGCGGCACCCCGGATGTCCTCGGGGTTCACGCCGATCTTGTCGGCCTGGGCCTCGGGCGAGTGACGCTCCTCGGCGATGAAACGCGCCCAGGATTCGAAGTCGCCGAGATCGCAGCGCTCGCGGACATAGGCCTCGTCGATGAGCCCTTCCGTGACGATGACGTGCGCCATCGCGTTGATGAAGGCGACGTTGGAGCCGGGCTTCAGCGGCAGGTGATAATCGGCCTCGATATGGGGCGACTTCACGAGGTCGATCCTGCGCGGATCGGCGACGATGAGCTTGGCACCCTCACGCAGGCGCTTCTTCATGCGCGAGCCGAAGACCGGGTGACCGTCCGTCGGGTTGGCGCCGATGACGAGGATCACGTCGGAATGCGCCACCGAGGCGAAATCCTGCGTGCCGGCCGAGGTGCCGAGCGTCGACATCAGGCCGTAGCCCGTGGGCGAATGGCAGACGCGGGCGCAGGTATCGACGTTGTTGTTGCCGAAGGCGGCGCGCACGAGCTTCTGGACGAGGTAGGCTTCCTCGTTGGTGCAGCGCGACGAGGTGATGCCGCCCACCGAATCCTTGCCGTACTTGGCCTGGATGCGCTTGAACTCCGACGCGGCACGGTCGATCGCGACCTCCCACGACACTTCCTGCCAGGGGTCCGTGATCTTGTCGCGGATCATCGGCTTGGTGATGCGGTCCTTGTGGGTGGCGTAGCCGTAGGCGAAGCGGCCCTTGACGCAGGAAT
Organism: Methylobacterium sp. WL19; assembly: GCF_008040005.1. NCBI lineage: Bacteria > Pseudomonadati > Pseudomonadota > Alphaproteobacteria > Hyphomicrobiales > Methylobacteriaceae > Methylobacterium > Methylobacterium sp. WL19. The sequence continues at coordinate 87,968 of NZ_VRVC01000002.1, read as the reverse complement.
GGCCCTCGTTGGCCTTGCCGTCCTTGTAGGGGACCATGCGGACGATGCGGGTACCCTGCATCTCGGCCTTGAACGAGCAGCCGACGCCGCAATAGGCGCAGGTGGTGACCTCGGAATGGTCCGGCTGGCCGTGCTCGATGATCGACTTCTCCTGCAGCGTCGCCGTCGGGCAGGCCTGGACGCAGGCGCCGCAGGACACGCATTCGGAGTTGAAGAAGTCGGTGGGGCCGGCAGCCACGCGGCTGTCGAAGCCACGGCCCGAGATCGTCAGCGCGAAGGTGCCCTGGGTCTCTTCACAAGCGCGGACGCAGCGATTGCAGACGATGCACTTCGACGGATCGTAGGTGAAATACGGGTTCGACGTATCCTTGGCCAGGTACTGGTCCGAGGTCGGCTTGACGTGGTTGGCGCCGTCATAGCCGTAGCGCACGTCGCGCAGGCCGACCGCGCCGGCCATGTCCTGCAACTCGCAATCGCCGTTGGCGGCACAGGTCAGGCAGTCGAGGGGGTGATCGGAGATGTAGAGCTCCATCACGCCCTTGCGGAGCTTGGCGAGCTTGTCCGTCTGGGTCGAGACCACCATGCCGTTCTCGGCCGGGGTGGTGCAGGAGGCGGGCGTGCCGCGCCGCCCCTCGATCTCGACGAGGCAGAGGCGGCAGGAGCCGAAGGCTTCCAGCGAATCGGTGGCGCAGAGCTTGGGGATCTGCGTGCCGGCATGCATCGCCGCCGCCATCACCGAGGTGCCGGCGGGAACGGTCACGCTCATGCCGTCGATCGTGAGGGTGACGGTCTGCTCGTTCACCCGGATCGGGGTGCCGTAATCGATCTCTTTGATGAGGGCCATGGGTCGCGCCTCCTTATTCAGCGGCCACGGACATCGGTCCGCGCTGCTGGAAATCCTCGGGGAAATGGGTGATCGCGCTCATGACGGGCATCGGTGTGAGGCCTCCCATGGCGCAGAGCGACCCATCGGTCATGACGTCGCAAAGGTCGGCCACGACGGCGAGATTCTCGGTGGGACGGATGCCGGCGATGACCTTGTCCATGGTCTCGACGCCGCGCGTCGCGCCGATGCGGCAGGGGGTGCACTTGCCGCAGGATTCCACCGCGCAGAACTCGAAGGCGAAGCGGGCCTGCTTGGCCATGTCCACGGTGTCGTCGAACACGACGATGCCGCCATGGCCGACGAGGCCCTTCTTGGCCGCCATCGCCTCGTAATCGAGAGGCGTGTCGAGGAGATGGTCGGGGAAGTAGGCCCCAAGGGGGCCGCCGACCTGCACGGCGCGGACCGGACGGCCGCTCTGCGTGCCGCCGCCGAAATCCTCGATGATCTCGCGCAGGGTGATGCCGAAGGCGAACTCGATGAGGCCGCCATGCTTGATGTTGCCGGCGAGTTGGATCGCCAGCGTGCCGAGCGAACGACCCATGCCGTAATCGGCATAGGCCTTGGCGCCGTGCTCCAGGATGTAGGGCACGGCCGTGAAGGTCATGACGTTGTTGACGAGGGTCGGCTGACCGAGGAAGCCCTTGAGTGCCGGGATCGGCGGCTTGGCGCGGACGATGCCGCGACGACCCTCCAGGCTCTCCAGCAGAGAGGTCTCCTCGCCGCAGATATAGGCGCCGGCGCCCAAGCGCACTTCGAGATGGAAGGCCTTGCCCGAGCCCGCCACGTTCTCGCCGAGATAGCCGGCGGCCCGGGCGTTGACGATCGCTTCCTTGAGCGTCGCGAAGGCCTGGGGATATTCGGACCGCAGGTAGATATAGCCGCGCGTGGCACCCGTCGCGATGCCCGCGATGGTCATGCCCTCGATGAGGTTGAAGGGATCGCCCTCCATCATCATCCGGTCTGCGAAGGTGCCGGAATCGCCCTCGTCGGCATTGCAGACGACGTATTTCTGCTCGGACTGGGCGAGCATCACCGTGTTCCACTTGATGCCGGCGGGGAAGCCGGCGCCACCGCGTCCGCGCAGACCGGAATCGCGCACCTGCGCCACGATGCCGGCGGCATCGAGCTTCAGCGCGGCATCCAGCCCGTTATAGCCGCCATGCGCCCGGTAATCCTCCACCGAGACGGGATCGATCACACCGCAGCGATGGAAGGTCAGGCGCTGCTGACGGGCGAGATAGGTCATCTCCTCGGGCTTGCCGAGGCGAAGGGCATGCTCGCCGCCGTTCACCAGACCGGCATCGAGAAGGCCGTCGACATCGCCGGGAGTGACGGGACCGTAGGCGATGCGGCCCTCCGGGGTCGCGACCTCGACCATGGGCTCGAGCCACAGCATCCCGCGCGAGCCCGTGCGGACGATGGTGACGTCGAGGCCGCGGCGCTCGGCGCCGGCGAAGATCGCGCGGGCGACACGGTTGGCGCCGAGACCGAGGGCGACGGCGTCGCGCGGGACATAGATGGTGATGCTCACGACTTCATCTCCGTGAGGGCCGATTCCAGGGAATCTGCGGTGAGGCGCGCGAGCGGCTCATCGTCGACCAGGGCGCCCGGACCGTTGGCGCAGAGGCCGAGACAATAGACGGGCTCCACGGTGATCTGACCGTCAGGCGTCGTCCCGTGCCAATCGATCCCGAGGCGGGCGAGAATGTCGGCATGCAACGCGTCCGAGCCCATGGCCTGGCAGGCCTCGGCCCGGCACAGCTTCACCTGATGCTTGCCCGAGGGAGCGCGACGGAAGTCGTGGTAGAACGTGATGCAGCCGTGAACCTCGGCCCGGGACAGGTTCAGCGCATCCGCGATCAGCGGTACCGCGCCCTCGTCCACGTAACCGAAGGTCTCCTGCAAGGCGTGGAGGATGGGGAGCGTGGCGCCTTCGAGATGCGTATGGTCGGCGATGATGCCGGCCGCACGCTGCGCGCTCCAGGGCTCGTGCTGCAGCATTGTTCCTACCTAGTGAACTTGTTGTCGTTCCAAGGTGGTATATCTCCGAACGTGAATCAATCGCGCGGTTCGGTCGGTCGACAATGCTTTTTTGTTATAATTCTATTGTGCGCTGCGAAAGGGCAGTGTGACGAGTGAGTTGCGGGGCAGCCCGTCAGAGCGAGGCGATGTCGTCGGCGACGGTGGGAGCGATCGCCTGGGCCTCGACGATGAGCGCGGCGCAGAGGGGCGTCATCGGGTCCCGTTCCGGCACCACCAGCCCGATCATGTGGCTCACGTCGGGCTCACCGATCGGAACGGAGCGGACGCGCTCACTCAGGCGGAAGCTGTCGGCGAGGACAGCGGGCATCACGCTCGCCCATTTCGCCGTGCGGACATGGGTGAGCAGCACGATCATCGAGTTGGACTGGAGCAGCGGCGCGGCATCCCGCCCGGCATTGTGCAAGTGACCGTCGATGATGCGGCGGTTCTGCATGTCCGGCGTGAGCAGGCACAGGGGCAGACGACCGACCTCCTCCCAGCTGACCGAATCCCTCTTGCCGTAGACGCCGTCGATGGCCGTGAGCAGGCGGTAGCGCTCGCGGTAGAGTGGCACCGCGATGACTTTCCCGAGGGGCTCGTTCTCCAGATAGGTGATTCCGGCGTCGATCTCGTGGTCGGCGATCAGCCGGCCGATCTCGCCGGAGGTCGTCGAGTGGACGGAGAACCGCACGTCGGGATGGCGGGCACGGAAGGGCGTCGTCAACGAGGCGACGATGGGCGTCGCGGTGGGAACCGCCGCGAGCCGCAGGGTACCCGACAAACCCCGGCGCAAGCTGGCCACTTCTTCCCGCATGGCGCGCGCGTCGCCGACGATCCGGCGTGCCCAATCGAGGACGCGCTCGCCTTCCGGGGTGAACCCCTGGAAGCGGGACCCGCGCTCCACCAGCAGGACGCCGAGTCGCTCTTCGAGCTGCTTCACCCCGGCCGACAGAGTTTGCTGAGACACGTTGCAGAATTGCGCCGCCCGGCCGAAATGCCGCTCGCGGGCCAAGGCAAGGAGGAATTCGAGACGCTCGATCACCGCCGGGACCCTATCGTGTTCATCCCCGTTCCGGCCTTCGGCGCGTTCGAAACCTGGATGGGCACGGGCATCCTCGCACGGGATCAAGCCCCCTCCATAGCGGGAACGGCGCTATACTGGCGACGGATTCAGCCCCGAAGACGGCTGTAAGATAAATTTAAGTTCGCCGCCGAGCAAAATCGCTTTGAACCCCGCTCGTCATTCGGGCTCCCTTCGGCCTGGACTACGGGGAAAGCCTCATCCATGCGACGCTGTTGCGGTTGCGCCGTCGACCTCCATGTGGTCTGACACCGGCAATGCCGGCCCGAAATACGTGATCGAGGCTTGCCTTTCCCGTTGAGCTAGGACTTGCGCGCGACGTCAAAAGTCGCAAGACGCTGCGGGACGACGTAGAACGATACCAAGGGGAGCCACGAGAGGCACATGCGGACCACGCAGGCGCAACACCGGTCATCATGGGGACTTGCTGCAGGCGCTTTTGCTGCGCTCGGCACCGCCCTCGTTTCTACAGCCGCCCTGGCGGCGGGCATCGGCCAGCCCGAGCCGTGGCAGATGGACCGTCAGGTCGCCGTCACCGAGAACGCGCGGGACATCCACACGTTCGAGCAGGGGATGCACTGGCTCTCCTTCGGCATCTCGGCCTTCGTGCTGGGCCTGATCGTCTATTGCATCTTCAAGTTCAACGCGAAGGCGAACCCGGTCCCGTCCAAGACCACTCACAACACCATGATCGAAATCGCCTGGACCATCGTCCCGGTGCTGATCCTGGTGGCGGTGGCCATCCCCTCGTTCCGCCTGCTGCGCACCCAGCTCTCGGACCCCAAGGCCGACGTCATCATCAAGGTGATCGGTCATGCCTGGTACTGGTCCTACGAGTACCCGGCCGTGGAGAACGGCGGCGGCTTCACCTTCGATGCCAATATCGACGAAGACAAGCAGCCCAAGCTGCTGGGCACCGACAACGACATGGTCGTTCCGGTGAACAAGATCGTGAAGATCCAGGTGACCGCGGCCGACGTGCTGCACTCCTGGGCGATGCCGTCCTTCGGGTTCAAGATCGACGCGATCCCCGGCCGCCTGAACCAGTTCTGGTTCAAGGCCGAGCGTGAGGGCACCTATCACGGCCAGTGCTCGGAGCTCTGCGGCGCACGCCACGCCTACATGCCCATCACGGTGCAGGTGGTGAGCGACGAGGCCTACGCCGCTTGGCTCGCCGAGGGGAAGACCAAGTTCGCCCGCCTCGACGACGGTTCGAAGTTCGCAGAAGCCAAGTAGCGGCTTTTTCCGGCGCCGCCCCACGGCACCGGCTGGACCGGCCCTTCACCGGGTCGGTCCATTCGCAAATCGAGAGATTTAGAGAAACCTGAACAGGGTCTGCAACGATGGCAACCGCCACAGCACAATCAGGGCATCACGACGCCCACGCCTCCCATACGCCGTCCTTCTTCGCCCGTTGGTTCCTGTCGACCAACCATAAGGACATCGGCACGCTCTACCTCCTGTTCGCGTTCTGCGCGGGCATCATCGGCGCGTTCCTCTCCTTCGGCATCCGCATGGAGATGGAAGAGCCCGGCCTGCAGTACTTCTCGAATCCCGGCACCTACAACGTGTTCGTGACCGGCCACGGCCTCATCATGGTGTTCTTCATGGTGATGCCGGCACTCATCGGCGGCTTCGGCAACTGGTTCGTCCCGCTCATGATCGGCGCGCCAGACATGGCGTTCCCGCGCATGAACAACATCTCGTTCTGGCTGACCGTCGCCGGCTTCGCGAGCCTCGTCTGCTCGCTGTTCGTCGAAGGCGCCCCCGGAACCACCGGTGCCGGCACGGGCTGGACCGTCTACCCGCCGCTCTCCACCTCCGGCCATCCCGGCCCGTCCGTGGACTTCGCGATCTTCGCCCTCCACCTCTCGGGCGCCGGCTCGATCCTGGGCGCCATCAACTTCATCACCACCATCCTGAACATGCGCGCGCCGGGCATGACCCTGCACAAGATGCCGCTGTTCGCCTGGGCCGAGCTGGTGACCGCGTTCCTGCTGCTCCTGTCGCTCCCGGTCCTCGCCGGCGCGATCACGATGCTGCTCACGGACCGCAACTTCGGCACGACCTTCTTCGATCCGGCCGGCGGTGGCGATCCGGTGCTCTACCAGCACCTGTTCTGGTTCTTCGGCCACCCCGAAGTGTACATCATGATCCTGCCGGCCTTCGGCATCGTCTCCCACATCATCTCGACCTTCTCGCGCAAGCCGGTGTTCGGCTACCTCGCCATGGCCTATGCCATGGTCGCCATCGGCGTCGTCGGCTTCGTCGTGTGGGCTCACCACATGTACACGGTCGGCCTGTCGCTCCAGACGCAGTCCTACTTCGTCTTCGCCACCATGGTCATCGCGGTGCCCACCGGCGTGAAGATCTTCTCGTGGATCGCGACGATGTGGGGCGGCTCAATCCGCTTCACCGCCGCCATGCACTGGGCGGTCGGCTTCATCTTCCTGTTCACGGTCGGCGGCGTCACCGGCGTCGTGCTGGCGAACTCGGCGGTCGATAAGTACCTGCACGACACATATTACGTCGTCGCCCACTTCCACTACGTGCTGTCGCTCGGCGCCGTGTTCATCATCTTCGCCGGTGTCTACTACTGGTTCCCGAAGATGACCGGCTACGTCATCCCGGAATGGGCCGGCAAGCTGCACTTCTGGCTGGCCTTCATCGGTGCGAACGTCCTGTTCTTCCCGATGCACTTCCTGGGTCTCGCCGGCATGCCGCGTCGTTACGCCGACTACCCGGAAGCCTTCGCCGGCTGGCACAAGGTCTCCACCTGGGGCGGTCACATCTTCGCTCTCGGCATGGTGGTGTTCTTCATCGGCGTCGTCCTCGCCTTCCGTTCGAAGGTCCGCGCTGCCGACAATCCGTGGGGCGAAGGCGCCACCACACTGGAGTGGACGCTCTCCTCGCCGCCGCCCTTCCACCAGTTCGAGACGCTGCCGACCATCGTCGACGACCACGGTCACTGAGGCACTGCCGTCTTCACGATCGCGGTCGGCTTCGAAATTGCGATTGTTCTAAAACGACACTAGGGATTGCGAGGATCGCGTGAGCGGTCCTCGCTCTTTACCGGATGCCCCTCTTCACCGAGCGACATCCCGCAAAGGGCGGCGCCAGAGACGGCGTGATCCGAATTCCGGCCATACCGACAACAGTATCGGGACCCCATGACGAGCCTGTCGAACAGCGTCTCCGCTGCCGCCGAGCCGCACGATTTCGCGCCGACCCCGATGATGGTCGGTGGTGAGGTCGCGGATTTCTTCGCACTCCTGAAGCCGCGCGTGATGGTGCTGGTGATCTTCACCGCCCTCGTCGGCATGGTGGTCTCGCACGTTCACATCCAGCCCGTCGTCGGCGTGATCTCGCTCCTGATGATCGCGGTGGGCGCCGGCGCCTCCGGCTGCCTCAACATGTGGTGGGATGCCGATATCGACGCGGTCATGACCCGCACCGCGACCCGCCCGATACCCGGCGGCCGCATCCAGCCCGGCGAGGCCCTGGCCTTCGGCATCGTCCTGTCGGTGGGCTCGGTGCTGGTGCTCGGCCTCGCCTCGAACTGGCTCGCCGCTTCGCTCCTGGCCTTCACGATCGTCTTCTACGCCGTCGTCTATTCCATGTGGCTGAAGAGGGCGACGCCGCAGAACATCGTCATCGGCGGCGCTGCCGGTGCCCTGCCCCCGATGATCGGTCAGGCGGCCGTGTCGGGATCGGTGGGCATCGAATCGACGATCCTGTTCCTCATCATCTTCATCTGGACGCCGCCGCATTTCTGGGCGCTCGCGCTGATCAAGGCCGGCGAATACGCCAAGGCCGGCATCCCGATGATGCCCAACGTCGCCGGGCCGCAATCCACCCGCCGCCAGATCATCTACTACTCGATCGTGTTGTTCCCGGTGGGCCTCGCCCCGGTGTTCCTCGGCTTCGGTGGATGGCTCTACGGCGTCACCGCCTTCATCGGCGGCCTCGGGATGCTGGCCTTCAGCGTCCATGTCTACCGCAACCGCGAGGGCGAGGCGGAGCGCAAGGCCGCCCTCGGCATGTTCGGCTTTTCCATCCTCTACCTGTTCCTGCTGTTCTCGGCGGTCCTGGCCGAGCAGGGCCTCGGGCTCTACCGCGCGGTGCTCGCGTGACCTCGATGCCGGAGAAATCCACGCCGCCGCGGCGTTTGACGCCCGAGGAGCAGCAGCGCCAGCGCAGGCGCTCGATCGCCATCGCCACGGTGCTGTTCGTCCTCGTGGCCATCTTCTACGCCCTGACCATCGCCAAGCTCGGACCGCAGATCCTCAACCGCCCGCTGTGACCCGATCGACAGGATCGTTCAGCGAAGAGAGTCGGACGTCATCATGACCGGCATGCCAACCAAGCGAAGCAGCACGCCGAACCGCAAGGCTTCGGTCACCGCCCTCGCCTGCGCGGGTCTGGCTTTGGGAATGGTCGGCCTCGCCTTCGCGTCGGCGCCGCTCTACGACATGTTCTGCAAGGCCACCGGCTATGACGGCACGCCGCGGGTCGGGCTCGCTCCCACTCAGGTCGCGATGGACGACAGCATGGTCGTCCATTTCGACACCAATGTCGCGTCGACCCTGCCCTGGCGCTTCGTCGCGGAGACGCCGAAGATCGAGGCGCGTCTGGGCGAGACGAAGACCGTGTTCTTCCGCGTCAAGAACACGGGGACGACCCCCTCGACGGGGATCGCGACCTACAATGTCCAGCCCGGGCTCATGGGCAGCTTCTTCGTGAAGATCCAATGCTTCTGCTTCAACGAGCAGACGTTGCAGCCCGGCGAGACGATGGATTTCCCGGTGGTGTTCTACATCGATCCGGCCGTGCGCGCCGATTCGAACACCGCCCATCTGCAGGAACTGACGCTCTCCTACACCTACTTCGCGTCGAAGAACGGCCAGCCCTCGGCCGCCCTGGCGACGACGGACGGCAAGGGTGCGAAAACCAATTTCTGAGGTCGTCAAATAATTTGGCGGGACGCGTTTTGTACGCGCCAGGTTTTTTGAGGTCTCAAGCGTGACAACACTGCGCCGTCCCGATTAAGGGTTCCGGTGTAGCCGAACGTTCAGAAGGTCAGAGCCGTTCGCGGCATTGGGCCCGGGGTGAGGAGAAGAATTGAGATGGCCGAGGCGCACGCCAAGAATCACGACTTCCATATCTTGAGCCCGAGCCCTTGGCCGCTGTTGGGTGCCTTCTCCGGCTTCCTCATGGCGTTCGGCGCCGTGTTCTGGATGAAGAGCCTGCAGATCGGCACGCTCAGCCCCGGCCCCTACATCTTCGGCGCCGGCACGATCGGTGTGCTCTACGTCATGTTCTCCTGGTGGCGCGACGTCGTCCACGAGGCGAATGCCGGCGACCATACCCGCGTGGTGCAGCTTCACCACCGCTACGGCATGATCATGTTCATCGCCTCCGAGGTGATGTTCTTCGCCGCCTGGTTCTGGGCCTATTTCGAGGCGGCGCTCTACACCGCCGACCCGATCCAGACCACGCGCCTGGATTTCACCGGGGGCACCTGGCCGCCCAAGGGCATCGAGGCGTTCGATCCCTGGCACCTGCCGCTCCTCAACACGCTGATCCTGCTGACCTCCGGCACGACGATCACCTGGGCTCACCACGCCCTGCTGCACAACGACCGCAAGGGCCTGAAATACGGTCTGTGGCTCACGATCATCCTCGGCGTGCTGTTCACGGCCTGCCAGGCCTACGAGTACAGCCACGCGCATTTCGGCTTCTCGGGCAGCATCTACTCGGCGACCTTCTTCATGGCGACGGGCTTCCACGGCGCTCACGTCATCATCGGCACGATCTTCCTCGCGATCTGCCTATACCGGGTCTATCTCGGCCAGTTCACAGTCCAGCAGCATCTCGGCTTCGAGTTCGCCGCTTGGTACTGGCACTTCGTCGATGTGGTCTGGCTGTTCCTGTTCGCGTCGATCTACGTCTGGGGCGCCGGCACGGCGGCTCACTGACACCGGTCCCGCCTCATCGAGGCGAAGCGACACAGGTATGAGAATCAGGGCGGCGCGAGCCGCCCTTTTTCGTGCCATGACTGCCGGGAACCCCATATGGGGCGGACGGCGGACTCGCCCGTCACCGAGGAGCAAGCATCGTGAATCACCCTCGGCCGCTACCGCCGCCAGTTCCCACCGGATTGCGCTGCCGCTGCCCCCGCTGCGGCAAGGGCGCGATGTTCGACGGCTTCCTCACGTTCCGGCCGTCCTGTGAGGTCTGCGGCCTCGACTATTCGAACTTCAATTCCGGCGACGGCCCCGCCTTCTTCGTCATGTCCATCGTCGGCATCGTCGTCGTCGGGCTGGCGCTCTGGCTCGAGATCACCTTCGAGCCGCCGATCTGGGTCCATGCCGTCGTGGCCATCACCCTGTCGGTCGGGCTGAGCCTCGCCCTCGTGCGCCCGTTGAAGGGAATGCTGGCGGCGCTTCAATTCGCCAACAAGGCCGCCGAGGGGCGCTTTCGCTGATGCCCAAGCCTGTTCGTCCGGGCGCCGTGCGGGCGCTTGCGGCGCCCGCCATCGCCTCGCTGATCTGCCTTGCCATCCTGTTGAGCCTCGGCGTCTGGCAGTTGCATCGCAAGGGCGAGAAGGAAGCCCTGATCGGCCGCATCGTCGCTCGCTCGCGCGCCGAGCCCCCTGCCCCTCTCCCGGCCCGAAACGATTGGGATCCGGCGCGGGACGAGTTCGAGCGCGTGCGGGTGACGGGGACGCTGCTGAACGATCAGGAGACCCTGGTCCACGGTCTCGCGGCCGGTGCCGTGCCTGGCAAGGCTCTCCAGGGCTTCTACGTTCTGACACCGTTGAAGCGGGACGATGACGGCAGCCTCGTCATCGTCAACCGGGGTTTCGTGCCCACGGAGTTGAAGGATGCGGCGCGGCGCCAGCCGGGACAGGTCGCCGGATCGGTCACGATCACCGGGATGCTGCGCGGTTCCGAGATACGGACCATGTTCGTGCCGCCGCCGGAGCCCGCCAAGGGAGAGTGGTTCCATCGCGACATCGACGGCATCGCCGCTGCGAGGGGGCTCACCGTGATGCCCTATCTCATCGAGGCGGATGCCACGCCGAACCCCGGCGGCTGGCCCAAGGGCGGACAGCTTCGCGTCGACCTTCCCAACAACCACATGCAATACGCCTTCACATGGTTCGGCATCGCCGCCTGCCTGGTCGGCGTCTTCGGCGTCTTCGCGTGGAAACGTCTCTCGGAAGAACGGGACGGCTCCGCGAGCAACCCGGCCACATAAGGAAGCCGGCAGGGCTCGGGATCCGGGCTCGCTCTTGCCGGCCGGACGCGTCGCGCTATCCTGACGTCGGACATCCCCATCGCGGAGTGTGGTCCATGCGCGCCGTCCTCTCCCTGCTGATCGCCCTCACCTGTCTCGCTTCGGAACCGGCCCGGGCCGCAGACGAAGCGGCGAAGCTCGCAGCCAGGGCGACGGTGGAGCGTCAGATCGCGGCGTTCCGCAAGGACGACGCGGCCACCGCCTATGCCCAGGCCGCCCCGTCGATCCAGGGGATGTTCGCCTCACCGGACACGTTCATCGAGATGGTCCGGAAGGGATACGGTGCCGTCTACCGCGCCCGCAGCTTCAGCATCGATCGTGTCGAGGAGAGCGGCGAGGACGGTCTAAGCCTGGGCATGACGCTGCAGGACGAGAACGGCATCGACTGGACTGCGCTCTACAGCCTCGAAAAGCAGAGCGACGGCACATGGCGGATCAATGGCTGCCGCCTCGTCAAGGCGCCCGGCGACAACGCATAGGCGAGGTCCGGCTGGGATGGTCATGGCCCGGTCTTTCCCGAAGCCTGAAGCTCCCTAAAGAACCCGATCCGCCGGTAGATGCGCCGCGCCCCCTTCGCGGCTAAAGAAGGCCTCAGGAAGCCCTCCGTGACGACCGGTCCTCGTACCGAGCGCGACGGCGCGGTGGGAATTTGGTGAGAGACGTTCGAGGTCTCGCCGGATCGAGGAGGATGAGGTCGAGATGAGCGGAACACAGCCGGTGGATCCGTATTGGGCGGCTCTCCTCGCGTTCCTGGACGAAGACAGCGCGCTCCTTGCCGCCACGGCGGCACCGGACGGGCTCAAGGAGTATCGCCCGGGCCTGATCGCCTTCTCGGACCTCGACGACATCCCCTCTGTCCGGCAGGTGGTTTGCCACAAGGGCCTGATCGAGCAGATTCCGGTACGTCTGCTCGCCGCCAGTTTCGGAAGGGCCAAGCTCGCTTTCTCCAACGAGGTATTCGTCGTGTTCCGTCTCGGGCACAGCGAGTCGGACCACGTTCGGTCGTTCGAGATCGATCTCGCCAACCATCTCTCCAGTTCGGATCTCGATGCCGGGCAGCCCGCCGCCCGGCGCAAAGAGGTGACCCGGCCGCTCCTCCGGCGGCCCGTCGCATCCGCGAGAGGCGTGGGCGTGCCCCGCATCGTGGCAGCCCTTCAATCCCCGACGCTCCTCAACAACTGGGCGTCCGCCGGCGGATGGAATCTGGAAGCGGCCAAGCTCGGCGATCATGACGGCTTGGCGGAATCGGCCCTGCTGCAGGTTCCGTCCTGGGACGGGAGCGACGAGAACGTCGCAGCCGTCCTCGTGACCACCCCGCTTCAGCTCGAGGAAGCCAGAACCCATTTGCCCAACGCCGCCCATATCTGGATCATCCACAACGGACGCGCGGGACTTCTTCCGCCGAAGCTCATCGACGAGGTGGATGGCGTCATCACCTTGTCCCGCAAGGTCCTCGCCCTTCAACGCACCCATCATCCGGCGTTGCTGCACAAACCGTCCTGGGTGATCGCCCCCTGGTACGAGCCCGAGCGGCGTTACCGATGGAGCGCGGACCGCGCCTGGACGATGAAATCGCGGCCGAACACGCGCGATCGCTACGACCTGGCGCTGACCCATCAGGTCATCGAACTGGCCAAGCGGCGATCCGTCGACATCGTCATGTACGGACAGGACACGGTGGGAGGCTTCCTCGACGGGCGCGCCAAGGACGAGTTGCAGAGCTCGTGTTCGTGCTACGTCAGTCCCCTGCCGCCCTGGGCGGGGTTCGGCCTGGCGCAGCACGAGTGCCTGTCGGCCGGAGTTCCGCTGGCGGGCCTGCTTTGGGGCGACTTGGAAGAGGACCTTCCGGCCCCGTATCCGGCTCTCACCGAGACGCTGGACGATCTGGCCGAGACCATACGGCGGCTCTGCACCGAGGAAGCCCATGCCGAGGCGGTGTCTGAGGCGGGGCTGGACTACATCGCTCAGGCGCGAACGAAGTCTCGGACGGAGCGGGCGATCGAAAGGTTCCTCGACGAGGTCGGCGGAGCTTGATCGATTCGGTCTTCGCGGAAACGGCGCCGCTTCATTCATCTATCGGCGAAGCGTGATCCCGGACGTCGGCAATTTCCGGCTTTCGACAGCGCCATCCACTTCGTGTAGACCGGCCCCCTTCCCGGAGGCCCCTTTGCTACACGTTTCGACCCGCGGCGCCGCGGCGCCCCTCAGCTTTTCCGATGCTCTCCTCGCCGGCCTTGCCCGCGACGGCGGTCTGTACCTGCCCGAGAGTTGGCCGCAGATTTCCCGTGCCGAGATCGCCGGGCTCGCCGGACAGCGCTACGCCGATGCGGCCAAGCTCGTCCTGAGGCCGCTGATCGACGGCGAGATCGCGGACGCCGATCTCGACCGGATGATCGAGGACTCCTACGCCACCTTCCGCCACCCGGCGGTGTGTCCGCTGGTGCAGCTCGACGACAACCTGTTCCTGCTGGAGCTCTTCCACGGTCCGACGCTGGCGTTCAAGGACGTGGCGATGCAGCTCCTCGGCCGGCTGATGGACCACGTCCTGCGGTCCCGCCGCTCCCGCGCCACCATCGTCGGCGCCACCTCGGGCGATACCGGCAGCGCCGCCGTCGAAGCCTTCCGAGGGCTCGATCAGGTCGACATCTTCATCCTGTTCCCGCATGGCCGCGTCTCCGAGGTGCAGCGCCGCCAGATGACGTCGGTGGGCGCGGACAATGTCCACGCCATCGCCATCGACGGCAATTTCGACGATTGCCAGAACATCGTCAAAGCCTTGTTCCAGCACGCGGATTTCGCCGACGAGCTGCGACTTTCCGGCGTCAACTCGATCAACTGGGCGCGGGTCGCCGCTCAGGCGGTCTATTATTTCACCAGCGCCGTGGCCCTGGGCGCACCGCACCGCCCCGTCTCCTTCGCGGTGCCGACGGGCAATTTCGGCGACATCCTCGCCGGTTGGGTCGCCAAGCGCATGGGCCTGCCCATCGAGCGCCTGATGATCGGCACCAACGCCAACGACATCCTGGCCCGCACCCTGGAGCATGGCGCCTACGAGGTTCGCGGCGTCCAGCCGACCACCTCGCCCTCCATGGACATCCAGATTTCCTCGAATTTCGAGCGCCTGCTGTTCGAGGCTCTGGGCCGCGACGCGTCGAGCCTGTCGCGACTGATGGCCGGTCTCAAGCAATCGGGCGGCTTCCACCTCGACGAGGCGGTCCTCAAGGCCGTCCGCGGCGAGTTCGATGCCGCGTCCGTTCCGGAGGAGGCCGTCATCGCCGAGATCGCGCGGGTCCACCGGGAGATCGGCATGGTCATCGACCCGCATACCGCCATCGGCGTTCATGCCGGCCGGCGCCTTCTGGAGAAGGACGGCAAGACCCCCGTCGTCGCCCTCGCCACCGCCCATCCGGCGAAGTTTCCGGATGCCGTCGCGCAGGCGACGGGCGGCCTTCGCCCCGTATTGCCGCCGCACCTCGCCGATCTGCTGGATCGGAAGGAGCGTTTCACCCGCGTCGCCAACGACCAGGCGGCGGTGGAAGCTTTCATCCGCGCACATTCACGCATCACGGCGGGGAACTGAGAACCCATGAACCAGCATTTCGCGACCCATGGCGCTTCTCCCGGCCTGAAGGTGTCCCGCCTCTCCAACGGCATCACCGTCACCACGGAGACGATGCCCGGTGTCGCCACCGCGACCCTGGGCGTCTGGGTGGGCGCCGGGTCGCGCCACGAGAGGCCCGACGAGGGCGGCCTCAGCCACCTCATCGAGCACATGGCGTTCAAGGGGACCGAGACCCGCTCGGCCCGCCGGATCGCCGAGGACATCGAGAATGTCGGCGGCGACATCAATGCCGCTACCAGCGCCGAGGGCACCAGCTACACCGCCCGCGTCCTCGGCGAGGATGCCGGCGTCGCCCTGGACGTCATCGGCGACATCCTCACCCGCTCGGTCTTCGACGCGGGCGAACTCGCCCGCGAGAAGGGCGTGATCCTGCAGGAATACGCCGCCATCGAGGATACGCCCGACGACGTGGTCTACGAGGCCTTCACCGCGGCGGCATTTCCGGACCAGCCGATCGGCCGTCCGATCATCGGCACGCCGCAGACCATCGCGAGCTTCGACCGCGACGCCATCGAAGCCTATCTCGCCCGCGAATACACCCCGGACCGCATCGTCGTGGCCGCAGCGGGGGCCATCTCCCACGAGGCCATCGTCGAGGCGGCCGAGCATCATTTCGGCGGGATGCCGGCGACAGTCGCCCCGGACATGGTCCCCGGCACCTATGTCGGCGGCGAGAAGCGGATCCAGAAGAAGCTCGAACAGGCCAATCTCGTGCTGGGCCTGCCCGGTCTCTCCTTTCGCGACGAAGGCTATTACGCGCTCCACATGTTCGCGCAGGTGCTCGGCGGCGGTCTCACCTCGCGGCTCTGGCACGAGGTGCGCGAGACCCGCGGCCTCGCCTATGAGATCCAGGCATTCCACTGGTCCTTCGTCGATTGCGGCCTGTTCGGCATCGGCGCCGGCACGTCCGGCTCGGATCTCGCCGAACTCGTCGACGTGACCCTGGCGGCCACGGCCAAGGCGGCGCGCGATGCCGATTCCGTGGAGGTCGCCCGCGCCAAGGCGCAGGTGAAGGTGGCACTCCTATCGGCCCTTGAGACCCCCGGCGGCCGGATCGAGCGCAATGCCCGCCAAATGCTCGCCTGGGGCCGGGTGATCCCGCCTCAGGAAGTCATCGCCAAGATCGATGCCGTCACGGTGGATGACGTCAGGGCGGCGGGATTGCGCCTGCTCTCGGGCGCTCCGACGCTCGCCGCGATCGGCCCGATCAAGAAGCTCCCGTCCCTGGAGAAGATGACGGGCGTGCTGCGGGCGAATTGAGGGGCGCCGCCGGCCGGGCGGCTCGGCGTCGAGGATAAGGCTTTCGACGACCGACCGAACGCCCGGCAAAGGGTCATGGGTTTGATCTCATACCGGCGATTGTCGACCCTGTTAGCGTTCCAGGCGTACGCCTCCACGTTTCAGAAGTGTGTCCGGCTTGTTTTGGCCGCAAAAGGACGCGATCCAAAACGCCTCGGCGCTACGCCAAGAAGCAGTGGGTGCCGCGATTGCGGGCAAGCCGCTCGCCTTGTCCGTGGACCCCCCCGCCGGTACGACTGGGCCACAAGCTGAGCCGTATTCCTCGTCAGTGCCCGCCCGGCCGGAACACTCGCCCGTTGCGCAGATCTTTCCTCGTCCTCACCGCCTTCGTCTCGCTCCTGATCGGCTTCCTCGGAACGGGGATGCCGGCTTCGGCCGTGGAAGCCGTGCGCGTGACCCTCGACGCTCCGGCGATCGATCTGACGCCGATGATCGAGCGCTATCGCTCGGACGGCGACCTGATCCAGATCTCTACCGCCCCCGGCAAGGACGGCATCGTCCGCCGTATCGTGGTGAAGGCCCGCGACAGCGGAGCGCGGCCCGACTGGATGGTCTTCGCGCTCACCAACGACACCGACGAGCAGGTCGACCGGGTCCTCGTGGCGCCCCATTTCCGTCTCGTCGGCTCGGGCGTGATCTGGCCGGACCTCGGCGGCTCGCGCATCGCGGCGATCACGGCGAGCCAGGGTATCAGGCCCGAGCGGGACGAGAACCCGGAAGCCGACCAGTTCGTGATCACCCTCGATCCCGGCGCCACCGTCACCTTCGTCGCCGAGCTGAACGGGCCGAACGTGCCGCAGGTCTATCTCTGGGACCAGGAAGCCTACCGCAAGAAATCCACCGGCCTGACGCTCTACAAGGGCATCATCATCGGCATCGCCGGGCTGCTTGCCCTGTTCCTCACGATCATCTTCGTGGTGAAGGGCGCGATCATCTTCCCCGCGGCCGCCGCCCTCGCCTGGGCGGTGCTCGCCTATGCGTGCATCGATTTCGGGTTCCTGCAGCGGGTCTTTCCCGTCACCGAAGTGGCCGAGCGGGTCTACCGGGCCTCCGCAGAGGCGGTGCTGGGGGCGACGCTCCTCGTCTTCCTGTTCGCCTATCTCAACCTGAGCCGCTGGCATGTGCGCTACGGCCATGTGGCCTTCTTCTGGCTCGCGTTCCTGGCCGGCCTCGTGGGCCTGGCGGTGTTCGACCCGCCGGTGGCGGCGGGCGTCGCCCGCATCTCCATCGCCGCCGTCGCCGGCGTCGGCCTGCTGCTGATCGTCTATCTCGCCATCCATAACGGCTACGACCGGGCGATCCTGCTGGTGCCGACCTGGTTCCTGCTCCTCGTCTGGGTCGTGGCCGCGGGCTTCGCCATCACCGGCCAGATCGGCAGCGACCTCGTCCAGCCCGCCCTCATCGGAGGCCTCGTCCTCATCGTCATGCTCATCGGCTTCACGGTGATGCAGCACGCCTTCACCGGCGGCGGGATGACCCACTCCCTGGTCTCGGACACCGAACGGCGTGCCCTGGCCCTGACGGGCGCCGGCGACGTGGTCTTCGACTGGGACGTGCCGGCCGACCGGGTCTTCGCCGGACAGGAGATCGAGAACCAGCTCGGCCTCAAGCGCGGCACCCTCGAGGGGCCGGCCTCGAACTGGCTCGGCCTCGTCCACCCCTTCGACGTGGATCGATACTCGGCCGCCCTGGACACGGTGATCGAGGAACGGCGCGGCCGCATCGTCCACGATTTCCGCCTGCGCTCCACCGAAGGCCTCTATGTCTGGTACCGGCTGAAGGCCCGGCCGGTGATCGGACCGGACGGTGAGGTCATCCGCATCGTCGGCACCATCTCGGACGTCACCGAGGTGAAGACGGCCGAGGAGCGTCTGCTCTACGACGCGATCCACGACAGCCTCACCGGCCTGCCCAACCGCGAATTGTTCAACGACCGCCTCGACGCCGCCCTCGCCTTCGCGAGCCAGGACGCGCGCCTGAAACCGACGACGATCCTCCTCGACGTCGACCGGTTCAAGGCGATCAACGACGCCATCGGTCTTTCGGCGGGCGATTCGATCCTGCTCACCCTGTCGCGCCGTCTCGGCCGGCTTCTGCGCCCGCAGGATTCCCTGGCCCGCATCGCAGGCGACGAGTTCGGACTGATCCTGCTCTCGGAGCGCGAGCCGGACCGCATCCTCGCCTTCACGGACATGATCCGCCGGGCCATCGCCACGCCGATCACCTATGCCGACCGCGAGATCTTCCTCACCGTCTCCATCGGCATCGTCCTGCACGAGGCCGGTGCCGCCCTGAAGCGCGAGGACGTGTTCAAGAACGCCGAGATCGCGATGATCCAGGCCAAGCGCAACGGCGGCGACCGCACCGAAGTGTTCCGCGCCTCCATGCGCAACGAACGCAGCGACCGGCTGATGCTCGAAGCCGACCTGCGCCGCGCCCTGGACCGCAACGAGATGAAGGTGCTGTTCCAGCCCGTCGTCCGCCTGGAGGACCGCACGGTAGCGGGGTTCGAGACGGTCCTGCGCTGGGACCACCCCAAGCTCGGCCGCATTCCGCATTCCACCTTCATGCCCATCGCCGAGGAGAGCGGATTCGTCGTCAATCTCGGCATCTTCGCCCTGGAGCGCACGGCCCTCGAACTCGCCGCCTGGCAGCGCTCACTCGACGTCGATCCGCCGATCTTCGCATGCGTGAACGTGTCCTCGCGGCAGATCCTCCGGCACGACCTGCTTCACGACGTGAAGACGATCCTGGCCCGCTCGGGCGTGCTTCCCGGTTCGCTCAAGCTCGAACTCGGCGAAGGGCTGGTGATGGAGAACCCGGAATACGCGGCCCAGATGCTGAGCCGCATCCACGATCTCGGGGCGGGCCTCTCGCTGGACGATTTCGGCACCGGCTACTCGGCCCTGTCCTATCTCCAGCGGTTCCCGTTCGACACGATCAAGATCGACCCGAGTTTCGTGCGCCAGATGGCGGCCGGGCACTCGGTGATGCTGCGCTCCATCGTCAAGATGGCCCAGGAACTCGGCCTCGCGATCATCGCCGACGGCGCCGAGAACGAAACCGATGCGCAGGCCCTGGCCGAGTTCGGCTGCGAATACGCGCAAGGTCCTGCCTTCGGCGATCCGATGTCGATGCTCCAGGCCCGCCAGCTGGTCGGCGCGGCAACGGAAGCGGCCTGATCGCCAAACCGCGACGGTTGAATTAAACCTCCCTTAACCATGATCGCTCATCGTGACGGTCGAGATGGATCGAGCGGCGCGGCACGGTCTGCCGTTCGACAGGAGGCGGGCGTGATGGCCGAAGCGGCATTGCGATTAGGTGATGAATTCGGCCCGGGCGAGGATTTCGGCTCGGATATCGTGAAGCGCCTCATGGCGCGCCCGATCCGCACCGGCGCCGCGCGGAAGCGCGTGGACATCGCTCCGGTGACATTGCCGGTGGAGCCGCGGGCGGAGGTGGCCGAGGAGGCCGCACCGTCCGACGACCTGGCGCGGCTGCGCTCCGAGATCATGGTGATGAAGGCGGTCCTGCGCGCCGAGCGGGAAGAAGCCGCCAGCGTCCGTGCCAGCGTCGAGCGTCTCGCCGGGCCGGCACCGCTCTCGCCGGAAGCCTGCGCGGTGCGCGACCGCTGGGCCGCTCTCGTGGATCAGTTGCTCGACGGACACCGGTGAGGTCTCCGCCATCGGCCGGCGCGCGTCATCCGACGCCGGCTTCCTTTCGACTTCTCTCACCATTCGAGGCTCGACCATGAGCGCGCGCTGCTCGCTTGTCGTCAACGGCAAGGCCGTGCGGGTCTCGACCGGCGATACGCCGCTCGAAGCCGCCCTTGCCGACGGCGTGATCGCCCCCACCACCGGCCTGCACGGGTCACATCTCCTCGGCCAGGGCGCCAGCCCGTCGTCGCGCCGCGCCCAGGCCCGCCTGCACCGGGCAGAGCCCGTCAAGCTCTCCACGCCCCGCCCGTCCAAGGCGGCCGAGAGCCTTGTCTTCGCCGAGGTGAAGCCGGCCGCCCAGGCGCGCCGGGTCGGCACCGTCACGCAGATCGTTCCCCTCGGCGCCCATGTGGTCGAGGTCGTGGTCACGATCACGCGCCGTCTCGACATCGAGCCCGGTCACCAGGTCACCGCCGCGTTCGAAGGGTTCGACCCGATCGACGTGAGCCCGACCCTGCGCCTCGACGGCACGACGGAGCTCAACGAACTCGTCTTCCACCTGCGTCTCGGACATGCCTGCGACGCGGTCGCCCATGCCCTCGGCGAGGAGATCCTTCTCGGGCATCCGGTCAAGATCAAGGGTCCGGTCGGTCGCGGCTATTATCGTCCCGGCGGCGGTCGTCTTCTCCTCGTCGGCCGCGAGACCGGCTTCGCGCCGATCTGGGCGATCGCCCGGGCGGCGCGCTACATCGAGCCACAGCGCGAGATCGTGGTGGTGATCGGGGCGAGCGACCCCCTCGACCTCTACATGCGCCCGTCGCTCGACTGGCTCAGGGCCACGGGAGTCTCACGGATCACCCTCGTCGCCGACAGGACGCGGCAGCGCCCCCCGGATGTTCGTCCGGGCCCCCTCACCGCACACCTCACCGGCCTGAAGACCACCGACGTCGTGCATGTGGCGGGTGACGCCTCCACCGTGGGCGCGGTCGAGGTCCTGGCAGCGGGTGCCGGCGCGCGATGCTACCCGATCCTGATCCCGCCGGGACTCTGACCGCGACGGCTCATACCGGGCGGCGCAGATCCCAACCGCCGGTCGACATCGGCTCGCCCGGCGAACGGTCGCCGCCCTGCGATCAAACCGGCAGACGGCCATGAGAGCCCTCATTGCCATCCGCTGTCAGGCGTCGTCCTCGGCAGTTTCGGCGACGGCTCCGCGAAACCCGGTCGCCAGCACGTAGAGTTCGCTCGAATCGGCGCGGCTCGCCGAGGGCTTCACGTGGCGCACCAGGGTGAAGTCGCGTTTCAGGTCGGCGAGGAGCGTGCCCTCCGTCCCGCCCTGGAAGACCTTGGCGAGATAGGTGCCGCCCGGCGCCAACACCTCGCGGGCGAATTCGGCGGCGGTCTCGGCGAGGCCGATGATGCGCAAATGGTCTGTCTGCTTGTGGCCGGTCGTGTTCGCCGCCATGTCGGACATGACGATATCGGCCTGCCCGCCGAGAAGATCGATCAGCCGCTTCGGGGCGTCGGGATCGAGGAAGTCGAGGGTGATGAACTCGACGCCGACCATCGGCTCGATCTCGAGCAGATCGATGCCGACGATCCGCCCGCTCGGCCCGACGATCTTGGCGGCGACCTGGGACCAGCCGCCGGGTGCGGCCCCCAGATCGATGATCTTCTGGTTCGGCTTCAGGATCTTGAAGCGCTCGTCGATCTCGAGAAGCTTGAAGGCCGCGCGGGAACGGTATCCCTCGCGCTTGGCCCGCGCCACGTAGGGATCGTTGAGCTGCCGTTCGAGCCAGCGCTTCTGAGAGGCGGTACGGCCCCGCCCCGTCTTGACCCGCTGCTTGAGATCGCCCCGCAACCCGCCGCCCGCACCACGCCTGTCGGTCAACGGTAGCCTCCGCGGCGCCAGACGCCGTCTTCGCGCATCATGTTCATCAAAAGACCTTCGCGCAGCCCCCGGTCGGCGATGCGTAGCCGTTCGGAGGGGAATGCCCGGCGGATCGCTTCCAGGATGGCGCAACCCGCGAGCACGAGATCGGCCCGATCACGGCCGATGCAGGGATTGTCTGCCCTCTGGTCGAGGCGCGTGTCGAGCAGATCGTCGATGGCGTCGCTGACTTCGCCGTCGCTCATCCACAAGCCATCGACGCGGCGGCGCTCGTAGCGTGCCAGTCGCAGATGCATGGCGGCCAGCGTCGTCACCGTTCCGGACGTGCCGAGGAGATGGAAATGCCGGGCATTGGCCGCCGGCGCGGCGCGGATGGCAAAGCGCGACAGCATGTCGGCCACCTCCTCCACCATGCCCTCGAACGTCAGGCGGGTGACATCGGCAGTTCCGTGCCGCTCGGCCAGGGTGACCACCCCGACGGGGAGGGAATCCCAGGCGCGGATCCGTAAAGTGGGGTCCGCCGAAGGGTTGGTGGCCGCGCCGTCGAGCCAGGCGATCTCGGTGGAGCCGCCGCCGATATCGAAGATGACAACCGATTCCGAATAGGGGTCGGCCAGGGCGGCGCAGCCGGTGACGGCGAGGTAGGCCTCGGTCTGCCGGTCGACGATTTCGAGATCGAGCCCCACCTCGTCGCGCACGCGCGCCACGAAATCCGCCCCGTTGACAGCAAGCCGGCACGCTTCCGTGGCGATGATCTTGGCACGGGCGACGCCGCGTGATTCCATCTTGGCGCGGCAGACGCGCAGAGCCTCCAGCGTGCGCTCCACGGCGGCTTCGCTGAGACGGTCGGACGTCCCCAGCCCTTCGCCGAGCCGGACGATGCGCGAGAAGGCATCGACCACGCGAAAGCCGTGGGACGCAGGCTCGGCGATCAGAAGGCGGCAATTGTTCGTGCCGAGGTCGAGGGCGGCGTAAGCATTGCGCCGTCCGGGCCGGTAACCCACCACGGGCGACCGAGCCGCATCCGGCAAGGCGGGAGCGCTCGGTGAAGACGGGCCAGCCATAGGGCGGGCCGGCATCATGGCGGCGCTCTCTTCCCTCATCGGCCTAGCCGGCATCCTCGATCGTGGCCCGACCGGGTAGGTCGACCGTCATGCGATAAGAAGCCTACAGGCCTTGGGCGTCAGTGCAAAGCCTCGATCTATGATCGGCTTAGAGAGCTTTGCCGGCTGCCGTCATTCTCGGCACCGGACGCAGGAGGCTCTTCACCTGGGAGAACGGCCGGGGCCGGTTGATGACTTCGTCCAGGCGCGACCACAGGGTCTTGGGCGAGAACGGTTTGGCGATGATCTCGTTGACCCCGAGGGAGATGGCACGGTCGACGACGTTGCGGCGGGGCTGCGCCAGCATCAGGATGATCGGCACGGTGGGCGACGGCGACGTGGTGGGCGTGCGGGCGAGGCGGATGAACTCCTCGCCGGACAGGATGGCGAGGTCCCAGTCGATGATCGTGATGTCCGGCTTGCTCTCGGCCAGCACACCCAGCGCCTCGGCACCGTCCGGCGCTTCGAGGACGCGTTTGATTCCCACGCGCATCAGCATGTCGCGAACGATTCGGCGAATATAGAGGCTCTCGTCCACGACGAGGGCCGAAAGATCCGGAAATGACGGGGTTGCGATCATCGGCCAGGGGTTCCGGGCCACCGGCTTTCGCAGGCGCCTGTGCGCATCCTAGCGGCCATCGATGTGCATTTTCCTAACGCGATCAGGAAAAATTGGGAACGCGAAGTCGTTCATCCGCATGGCGTTTGCGCATCCTGTACGCAATGGCCTCCTGTCGGAAAGGCAGGCCTGAGACGGAACGGAGTACGTAATCTGTCGCAGGAAATCCGCGGAACCTTGCAGAGTCCGGCGAGAAGCACCTTGCGAGAGAGCCAAGATTCAGTCAGGACTAAGGCGTTATTCTTGGTCACCGCTGCTGAGAGTGATGATAGTGTGGTGAAGTGCCCGTCTGGGACGGCGCGCACCCGGTATTCAAAGACAGATGGTCGGCGGACGGTTTTTGCGAGCTTTCGATGGGACGTGGTCGTGATTTCAGGGGGCCGCAGAAGCGCGGCTTCGATGAGGGTGGTGCCGAGCCTCGCTGGCCGGATCAGGCACCCCCGAGCGGTGGCTTCGGCGGTGGATATGGCGGTGGCGGCGGCGGTTTCGATCGTGGTCCGGCCCGTGCTGCAGCCGCTCCCTCTGGACCGGAGCGTGACGCGACGGTCAAGTGGTTCAATAAGGAGAAGGGCTTCGGCTTCGTCGAACTGGCTGACGGTTCCGGCGACGCGTTCCTTCACATCCGCGCAGTCGAGGCTGCGGGCCATGCCGATCTGCTTCCCGGCACGCGCCTGACCGTCCACACCGCGCAGGGCCAAAAGGGTCCGCAGGTCACGGACGTGACCAGCGTCGACACCTCGACGGCCGAGGCCGAGGCCCCGCGTCGTGCGCCCGCACCCCGCGCCGGTGGTTTCGGTGGTGGTGATCGCTTCAGCGGCGGTGGCGGCAGCTACGGTGGCGGCAACGATCGCTTCGGCGGTGGTGCTGGCGGCGGTGGCGGTCGTTTCGCCAGCGGTCCGTCGGTCGAGATGAGCGGCACCGTGAAGTGGTACGACCCGGCCAAGGGCTTCGGCTTCGTCTCCGTCAATGACGGCGGCAAGGACGTGTTCGTGCACCGCTCGGCCCTGTCGCGCGCCGGACTCGAGTCCCTCGCCGAAGGCCAGCAGGTCACCCTCAGCGTGATCGACGGCCAGAAGGGCCGCGAGGCTCAGAGCATCAACGCAGATTACTGATCGGTGAGAGAGCTTTCGGGTCAGACCGCGGTTACGCGGCCTTGCCCACGGAGAGACGAATCAGCGGCGGCCTTCGGGTCGCCGTTTTTCGTATCCAGCATCCTCGGGGGAAACCCTATGACGGTCTCCGAACGAAACGATCCGAAGGGACGATGCCGGGTGCCGGGAACAGCGATGCGTACCGTCTTCATGACGATGAGCCTGTGCCTGCCGACGGCTTTCGCGGTTCCAGCGCAGGCCGAGGATTTCACCGGCTTCTATGCGGGCGTGAATGCCGGCTACGCGTTCGGACGCGACGAGGCAGCGCGAACACCGGATATGCCGTCCCTGTCCTCGACACGCGGGGCGGACGACCGGGCCCTCCCGCCCAGCGCCCTCCAGGCCTCGGAAGTCATGCGGGGCGCGAGACCGAAAGCGCTTACGTCGACGACGGTCCGCTGACCGCGGGGCGAGCCGCCGACAGCACGATTCTCGCTGCCTTGCGGCTCGGCTCGTCATCGCCCGCGAGGCGCATCGAGCCGTCGATGCGTTGAAGCGAGCGCACCTGCGCGTCACGCGCCGCGCCGCCCTTGAGGAGCGGAAGCAGGGCCTCGCCCAGGCGGCCGGGGGTGCATTCGGCCTGAATGAATTCGGGCATGGCATTCTCGCCGAGGATCAGATTCGGCAGCACGATGGTCGGCACCTGGATCAGCCGCCGCGCCACGGCCTCCTCCAGGCGCGAGACCTTGTAGGCGACGACCATTGGCACACCGGCCAGGGCGAGTTCGAGGGTGACCGTGCCCGAGGCCGCCAGGGCCGCGCGGGACCGCCGGAAGGCCGCGTATTTCGCCGCCTCGCCATGCACGATCGTCACAGGGCGGGACCAGGAAAGAGCCAATCGCTCGATCATGGCGCGATGGCGTGTGACCGCCGGGAGCACGGCGTCGATAGGCCCGTATCGCTGCACGAGAAGGTCCAGGGTGGCACCGAAGACCGGCATCAGCCGCTCGATCTCGGAGCGGCGCGAGCCCGGCAGGATCACGAGGGTCGGCGGCGTCCCCTCCCGCGCCGCCGCCTCCGCGGAATCCGGGCGCAGCTCGGCCAGACGCTCGATGAGCGGATGCCCGACATAGGTGCAGTCCGGGCCGCCGAGCCGGCGATGCGCCTCCGGTTCGAAGGGCAGGAGCGCCAGGACGTGGTCGATGAACGGCCGCATCTTCGCCGCACGCCAAGGCCTCCACGCCCAGACGCTGGGAGAGACGTAATCGACGATGGGCAGATCGGGCAGGCGCTTTCGCACCCGCGAGGCGACCGCATGGGTGAAACCGGGACTGTCGATGATGACGAGGACGTCCGGGCGCGCTTCGACGATGTCCCGCACCGTCTGGCGAATGCGGCGCAGAAGGGTGCGCAGGCGGGCCGCCACGGGCAGGTAGCCCATCACCGCCACGTCATCGAGGGGAAACAGGGAGAGGAAGCCCTGCGCGGCCATGGCCTCGCCGCCGACCCCACCGAACGTCACCTGCCCGTCGGAGAGGTCCGACAACGCCCGCATGAGCTTGGCGCCGAGCTGATCGCCAGAATCCTCGCCGGCAACGAGCCAGATTCGTCTGGACGGATGCATGGTCATGCCTCAATCCGCAAACCGATGAGGAACAGGCCCGCACGGTCGGCCTCGGCCACCGTGGCGTCCCTGTCGATGATGAGGGTGTAGCCCGCCTGGATGGCGATGCCGGCGCAGCCCGCCGCTGCGGCGGCCTTCACCGTGCGCGGACCGATGGCCGGCAGGTCGACCCGCAGATCCTGGCCGGTCTTGGCGAGTTTCACCAACACGGTACCGGGCTGAGCCGTGCCCAATCCGAACGGCTTGCGCCCGAGGGCACGCGCGCGGGCGAGCATCCGGTCGGTGCCCTCCGGCCCCTCCACCGCCAGCGCGCGCTGGGCCGCGACGACGATCGCCTGGCCGACATCGTAGGCGGCCAATGCCGCGAGGATGCCGCAACCCGTGGCGATGGAGGCCCGCGCCGCGAGATCCGGCGCGAGGCGCCCGACCTGCCCCTCTGGACTCAGCAGGTCCGGCGCCACGTCGTGGATGCCGACGACGCGGTGGCCGTTATCCTCCAGAAGGACGAGGGCGCCCCGCAGCAGCCGGTCGTCCCCTCCCCCCGAAATGGCCCGGAGCGCATCGCGATTCCGCAAGGCCGCCGCCGCGTTGAGGATGGCGGCGGGGTTGGGCCGCGAGACTCCGCCCACCGGTATGACGCAGGCCGGCCCCCAGGCCTCGAGGATCTGCAACGCACCGGCGATGTCGAGGAGATCGACCGTGGCCTCGGCGCGTGCGCGCATCGGGCGTTCGGCGAAACCACGGATGGCGAGCACCCGGAACGGGCGTCCCGACCTATCGAGGGATTCGGCCACGAGTTCGGGGAGCCGCCCCGCGCCGGCGACCAGAACCAGACGCTCCTCCGGATGGGGATCGACAAGAGAGGTCGGCTGGAGAGAGGCGGTCAAGCCGAGCCCGGATTCTCGCGCGGGGTGCAGATCGAGCGTTTACCGCCCACGCGGATGAAGGCGATGATCTCGGCCACGGCACGATGCGCCTCGAACTCCGCCGCCACGTCCTCCACACGCTCCATCAGGGTGCCCTCCTGGGCAAAGAGCAGGCGATAGGCCCGGCGCAGGGCATGGATATCCTCGCGGGCGAAACCCCGGCGCTGCAGGCCGATGATGTTGAGGCCCGAGAGATAAGCGCGGTTGCCGAGCGCCATGCCGTAGGGAATGCAATCGTTCTCCAACCCCGAGAGGCCGCCGACGAAGGCATGGGCCCCGACGCGGGCGAACTGGATCACGGCGGCTCCACCACCGAGAATCGCATAGTCGCCGACGCTGCAATGGCCGGCGAGCATGACGTTGTTGGAGAAGACGACCCCATCGCCCACCCGGCAATCGTGCCCCACATGGGAATTGGCAAGAAAGGTGCACTTGTCGCCGACGACCGTCTCGAGGCCGCCGCCGGCCGTGCCGGGATTCATCGTGACGCCTTCGCGAATCAGGCAGTCGGCCCCGATAGTCAGCGTCGACGCCTCGCCGCGAAACTTCAGATCCTGCGGTGGATGACCGATGGACGAGAAGGGGTAGAGCTTGGTGCGGGGACCGATTCCGGTGCGTCCGGCGACGACCACGTGACTGACGAGCTCGCAGCCCTCACCCAGGACGACCTCCGGCCCGACATGGCAGAAGGGGCCGATCCGCACGCCTTCGCCGATCGTGGCCCCGTCTTCGATGACGGAGCTCGGATGGATCTCGGCCAATGCGCTCACTCCGTCACCAGCATGGCGCCGATCTCGGCCTCGGCCACGAGGGTGTCACCCACCCGCGCCTGGCCCTTGAACCACCACATGGTCCGGCGCTGGTTCATCTTCGTCATGTGGTACCGCACCGTGTCGCCGGGCACGACGGGCTTGCGGAACTTGCACTTGTCGATGGTCATGAAGAACACCTGCTTGGCCCGCATCTCGTCGGTCTTGATGTGCTGGCAGCAGATGGCGCCGGCGGTCTGGGCCATGCCCTCGATCAGCAGGACGCCCGGGAACACCGGCAGGCCCGGAAAATGCCCGGTGAATTGCGGCTCGTTGAACGAGACGTTCTTGATCCCGATGCAGGAGCGATCCCCGTCGATCTCGATGATGCGGTCGATCATCAGGAACGGGTAGCGATGGGGCAGAAGTTCCAGGATCTTCTGGATGTCGGCCGAGCCCAGATCTTTCGGCATGTCACTCATCGATCGAACAATCCCATGGCGCCCCGGCGCCCCTGACGCCTCGCCCCGAACCTTGGAAGAAAACCGAACGTCGTCATCGGCATAAACGCCAACGGATGCAAGTCTCGGAGAGTCGTGCAGCCGGTCATCCCGTGCCGGGGACGGTTCCGGCTCAGTCCTTGGGGGGCTCGCTCGTGTCGCGGCCCGACTTTTCCGCGAGGCGGGCGAGAGCGGTGAGTTCGCGGAACCAGGTGCGCACGGGCTTGGCCGGCGTACCACCCCAGCGGCTTCCGGGCGGGACGTCCCGGTTGACGTTCGAAGACCCGGCGATCTGCGAGCCCATGCCGATCCGCAGGTGCCCGACCACGCCGACCTGGCCGCCGAGGACCACGTAATCCTCCAACGTGGTCGAGCCGGAAATGCCCACACCCGAGACGATGACGCAGTGGCGCCCGATGACGACGTTATGGGCGATCTGGACGAGGTTATCGATCTTGGTCCCCTCCCCGATCACGGTATCGCGTCCGGCGCCGCGATCGATCGTGGTGTTGGCGCCGATCTCGACATCGTCCTGCACGATGACGCGGCCAGTCTGGGGCACCTTGAGATGCCCGCCCGGTCCCATGGCGAAGCCGAATCCGTCCTGGCCGATGCGCGCGCCGGGATGAAGGATCACGCGGTTACCGACGAGGGCATAGGCCAGGGTCACCCCCGCCCCGATGGAGCAATCGCGGCCGATGCGGACATTGGGGCCGATCACGGCGTTCGGGCCGATGACCGTCCCCGAACCGATCTCGGCACCGGGACCGATCACGGCGCCGGGATCGACGATCACGCCGTCTTCGAGGCGGGCCTTGGGATGGACATGGGCGCCCGGAGATACCCCCTCGGTGGCGAATTGCGAGTGGGGCCGCATGGCCTCCGGGTGGAAGCGCGCCAGCAGGCCGGCATAGACCCGGTACGGATCACGCGTGACCAGGGCCACCGTCGTCGGTGGCACCTTGGCCGCGAAGCGCGGTGAGACGAGGCAGGCCAGCGCCTTCGTCTGCGCCAGGACATCGCCGTAGCGGGCGTTGTCCATATAGGCGAGGTCGCCGGGGCCTGCGGTCTCCAAGGGAGACGCGCCGCCGACCATCGCGCCAGGGTCCGCGCCTTCGGGAAGCGAAATGCCGGCAGCCCCGGCGATGTCGCCGAGGCTGAGGGCCGTGCTGGATGCGAAGAAGATGGGATCAGACATGATGCGACAACGCACGGGCTTCGAGAAGGAAGCCCGTGCGTCTTGGCTCAGAAGCGCGAACCGCCGGAGAAGCGGAAGGCCTGGAGCTGATCCTTGCCGACGCGGCCGAGGAAGCTGCCATCGGCGTTGTAGATCTTCTGGCCCTCGTCCTTGGTCAGGGCGTAGGCGTAATCGAAGCGGATCGGGCCCAGCGGCGAGTTCCACAGGATGGACGCACCGATCGAGGAGCGGATCGTCATCTTGTCGCGGACGTTCAGGCATTCCGGCTCGACGGTGATCGCTCCGGCACCCAGCGCCGTGTAGGCACAGGCCCCGCCGGGTGCGATGCCGTTGATGATCGCGTCGCCGTTCACGTTGAACTGGGTGCGGCTGTTGTAGCCGAACAGCGTACCGGCATCGGCGAAGACGGCGCCCTTCAGACCGAGATCACGCGGAATACCGTAGATCGGGAACTGAACTTCGAGCGTACCGCCGAAGTAAGTCGTACCGCCGACGGCATTCGAACGGGAGTCGGCGCTGCCGACGTCGCGGGGACCGATACCGTTGGGCGCGAAGCCGCGAACGAGCGACGGGCCGAGGAAGTACTGATCGGTGATGCGCAGCTTCTCGTCGGTGAGCGGCGAGATATGGCCGCCCTGGAAGCGGGCGAAGCCGACCACGTCCTCGTAAAATTCCTTGTAGTAGCGAACGTCGCCAGCCACGCGGAAGAACTTCGAGTCACCGCCGAGACCGGCGATTTCGGGTTTCAGCTCGGCATAGAGGCCGTTCCGCGGCTGGGCGAGGTTGTCCAGCGTCGAATAGGCAAGCGTCACACCGGCAAGCGAGGTGAGCGTGTTGCCGGTCGAGCCCTTAAGAGCAATCGAGGCTTCGCCATTGAAGGCACAATTATCCGGGTAGCGCGCCAGACCGCCCGTGTTGAGGCCGGAGACGGGGTCGATCGTGCCCGCCGGGTTCACCGTTGTGAAACCGGGGATCGGGTTCGAACAGTCGTTATACGGCCGCTTGGTGCTGTTCGGGATCGTCAACTCGGTGTTGTAGAGCGAGTAGCGCAAGGTGACGCCGAACTCTTCCGTGATCGGCAGGCCGACGCGGATCTGGCCACCGTAGACGGTGGTCTCATAGCGCGAGTAGCGGGTCAGATCGCTGTACTTGTAGAAGGCGTCGAAGCCGGCGGCGAGGCGGTAACCGAGGAAGTACGGCTCGGTGAAGGAGAAGTCGACGCCGCGGGAGTACTGGCCGCCGGTGCCGGCGACGCGGACATACTGGCCGCGACCGAGGAAGTTCGACTCGGAGACCGAGACTTCGCCGATGATGCCGTCCTGGGTGGAGTAGCCGCCCGCCACCGAGAACGAACCCGTGGGCTGATCCTCGACGTCGATGTTGATGATCACGCGGTCGGCCGACGAGCCCGGCTCGTTGGAGAAACGGACCTTCTTGAAGAAGCCGAGACCATTCAGGCGACGCTCGGCGCGATCGGTGAGAACGCGGTTATAGGCATCACCCTCGGTGAGATCGAGCTCGCGGCGGATGACGTAGTCGCGGGTGCGGGTGTTGCCGCGGATGTTGATGCGCTCGACATAGACGCGCGGGCCGTCCTCGACGACGAAGCCGAGGGCCACGGTGTGGGAGGCGCGGTCGCGCTGGCCGGTGGGGCGGACCTGGGCGAAGGGGAAGCCCTGGCGGGCGACCTGGTTGGTCACACCGGAGAGGGTCTTCTCCACGTCCTCGGCGTTGTAGACGTCGCCCACGGCGGCGCGGACCTCGCCGTCGAGGATCTGGGTGTCGACACCCGGCAGGCGCGAATCGATGGCCACCGCGCCGACGGTGTATTGCTGACCCTCGTCCACGGTGACGGTGATGACCCAGCCGGCATCGCCCTCGCCTTCGACGTAGCGCGCATCGGCATTCACCACCCGGAAATCGGCATAACCGTTCTTCAGGTAGTAGCGGCGCACGAGGTCGAGATCGTTGGTGATCCGGTCGGGATCGTAGACGTCCGAGGTCTTGATGAACGAGAGGAAGTTCATCTCCGACGAGCTCATCAGCTCGCGCAGCTTGCTGTCGGAATAGGCGCTGTTGCCGACGAACTTGATCGCCTTGATGCCGGTCTTGTCGCCTTCCTCGATCACGTAGATCAGGTCGATGCGGCCGTTGGGCAGATCTACGGTGCGGAAGCTCACCTTGGCGGTGCCGCGGCCGGCGCGGCGGTAGATCTCGCGGATGCGCTGAAGATCGGCCTGGACGATGCCCTCGCTGAAGCCGCCGCGGGCCTTGGCCTCGACCTCGGCTTCGAGCGTCCCCTTCTCGACCTTCTTGTTCCCCTCGAACACGACGCGGTTGATGAGGTTGTTCTCGCGCACCGTCACCACCGTCCCGCCGCCGCTGCGCGAGACCTTCACGTCGGAGAACATGCCGCTCGCCAGAAGGTTGCGGCGGGCCTCTTCGGGAGATCCCGAGGCCGTGCCGGTCACGTAGGACCGGATCGTGTCGGCATCGACGCGCTTGTTACCCTGGACGACGATCTGCTGCGCCTGTGCCGTACCGCCCAGAACCAGCCCTGCGGCCGCGGCAGCGACTAGGACGATGGTCCGTTCGGCCGACTTCCGCCGGCGCTTCCCCGTCATCGACATCATGTAATCGCCCGTCTCTATTTATTAACAGTCCGGGTTTGCACCCGCAGACAGGCGGTCGTTGTCCGACCGTCCCGTCACCTGGTCCCAAGCTCAGCTTCTACCGAGTTTCCCGAGCGAAGCAAACGCTCGGACCTGGGCTGTAGGGGGGATTTTGGGGAGACGTGGCCTTCCGGTCACTTAACGGTTCCCGTTCATCGCTCGATAAGGTGAATCAATCGTCAATTTGCAGCAAAAAGCCCGCCCCGAGGACTGGGCGGGCTTTTCGATTATCGAGCTCGATCAAGGCGTTACGGAGACATCCACAGCCTTGCGAGAGACGCGCTCCGCGGCGCCGCGGAGACGATGGCGCCGGGTCAGGAACCCCGTCCGGACCAGGACGCGCCGAGGTTCAGGATGTCGTTCCAGGCGGCGAACAGCATCAGGAAAAGGACCAGGGCGAGCCCGATCCGGAAGCCGATCTCCTGGGTCTTCTCGCTCAGGGGACGGCCGCGAACGGCCTCGAACGCGTAGAACAACAGGTGGCCACCATCGAGGAGGGGGACCGGGAAAAGGTTAAGCAGGCCGATCGACACGGACAGGAGCGCCACAAGGCCGATGAGCCCTCCGACACCTCCGACTTTGGCGACCTCGCCCGAAACGCGGGCGATCCCGATGGGTCCGGAGAGCTGATCGGCGGATTCGCGCCCGGTCACCAGCTTGCCGAGGTAGTTCATCGTCCGGTCGACCACGAAATAGGTCTCCGACACGCCGAGCCCGAGGGATTGGACGAGGCCGTAATGCCGGACCTGGGCATCGGCGCCGTTCGGTCCCTTGATGCCGAGGCGGCCGAGGCGGTGCTTGCCGAACGGCGTGCGCTCCTCCACCGCGTCGGGAATCGCGGTCAGGGTCTTCGTCTCACCGCCGCGGTCGACGGTGACGGCGAGGCTGGCGCCGGCGCTGCCGGAGACGGTGCGCTGCATGTCGAGGAAGTTGGTCACCTGCGTCCCGTCGATGGACGTGACGAGGTCGCCGGGCTGGAAGCCCGCCCGCTCGGCCGCACTGCCCGGCATCACGCCGTCGATGCGCGGCGGAAGCTCGTAACGGCCGGAGACATAGATCGCCCCGGCAAAGAGCGCGATGGCCAGGAGGAAGTTGGCGATGGGTCCGGCGGCGACGATGGCCGCGCGCTTACCCAGGCTCTGGGCCGGGAAACTCGTGGCGCGCTCCTCGGGCGTCATGCGCGCGAGGGCGGCGGGATCGGCCACGCTGGCGCCGTTCGCGTCGCCGTGGAACTTGACGTAGCCGCCGAGCGGGATCGCCGAGACCTTCCAACGGGTACCATGGCGGTCGTTGAAGCCGAAGAGTTCGGGGCCGAACCCGAGGGAGAAGGCATGGACGCCGACCCCGCACCAGCGGCCGACGAGGAAGTGGCCCATCTCGTGGACGAACACCACGATGCTGAGCACGATGACGAAGGGGATCACCGACCCGAAGAAGCCGGAGGCCGTCCCCCCCATCGAAGCTAGAAAGTCCATTCGTCGATCCTCAGGGCCTCGCGAGGGGCCAACATACGTCCATAGCAGATCGGATCGCGGACGAGCGAACGCAAACCGGACGGGGCCGGCGAGATCGTCGCATGCGGCTCGCCCGTCCCCGAATTCCTCGGTGGAGGGTTAAGGGCTCGGCCGGAGCAATCGTCTCAATGGCCGCCGCCCGCCGGAGCGGCGGCGCGCGGCCGGCGGATCAGCGGCGTCGCGCAGGCCATGGCGAGGAACAGGAAGGTCAGAACCAGGAAGACGTCGGTGAAGCCCATCACCAGACCCTGCATCCGCACCGTGTTCATCATCGCCTTGAGGGCCATGGCGTTGCCGTCGAGGCCCAGCGCATCGAACTGGCGGCGCGTCATGTCGAGCCGCTCCAGCACGGTATTGTTCGTCCAGGTGAAGCGCTCGTGCAGCCGGGCGAGATGCAGATCCCAGCGGTCGTTGAGCACGGTGTTGATGAGGGCGAGGCCCACCGCCCCGCCGAGGTTGCGGGTCAGGTTGTAGAGGCCGGACGCGTTCTTCATCCGCGCCGGCGGAAGCGTGCCGAGCGCGATGTTGTTGATCGGGATCATGCACAGCATCAGCGAGCAGCCGCGCAGGACCTGCGGCAGCAGCAATTCCCAGAAATCCCAATCCTTGGTCAGCCCGGTGACGATCCACGTGCCGGCGGCGAAGCCGGTGAAGCCAATCCCCATCAGGATGCGCGGATCGACCTTGCCCGAGAACCGCCCCGCGATGGGCGCGGTGGCGAACATGCACAGGCCTGAGACGAACATCGTCTCGCCGATCTGCAGCGCGGAGTAGCCGCGCACGCGTCCGAGATAGACCGGGTAGAGATAGGTGAGGCCGTAGAGGCCGATGCCGAGGACGAAGCTGAAGATGCAGCCCGCCGCGAAGTTGCGGTCGGAGAAGGCGCGTAGGTCGACGATGGGCTCTGCCGCCGTGAGCGCGCGCCAGAAGAAGGCGACACCGCCCACGACGCAGACGATGGCGCAGGCGAAGACCGCCTCGTCCTGAAGCCAGTCGTGGTTCGGCCCCTCCTCCAACACGTATTCGAGGCAACCGAGGAAGGCGGCCATGAA
This sequence comes from Methylobacterium sp. WL19, assembly GCF_008040005.1. Lineage (NCBI taxonomy): Bacteria > Pseudomonadati > Pseudomonadota > Alphaproteobacteria > Hyphomicrobiales > Methylobacteriaceae > Methylobacterium > Methylobacterium sp. WL19. The sequence continues at coordinate 53,161 of NZ_VRVC01000002.1, read as the reverse complement.
GGCGAGACCGAACCAGTCGAAGCGCTTGAACAGGTCGAGGTTGGGCTCGTCGAAATCGACGAGCAGGTAGGTCGAGACGGTGACGACGATGCCCGGCACCACGTTGATGAGAAACAGCCAGTGCCAGTCGAACGCATCCGTCAGATAGCCGCCCACGGTCGGGCCGATGGTGGGGGCGAGCGTCGCCACGAGGCCGATCATCGGCGAGACGATGGGGCGCTTGGAGGGCGGGAAGATCGTAAAGGCCGAGGCGAAGACGGTAGGGATCATGCCGCCGCCGATGAAGCCCTGCAGCGCCCGCCACAGGATCATCTCGTTGATCGAGGTCGAGGTCGCGCACATCAGGCTCATCAGGGTGAAGCCGCCGGCCGAGACCACGAACATCCACCGGGTCGAGATCACCCGCGACAGGAAGCCGGAGAGCGGGATCGCGATGACCTCGGCGATGAGATAGCTGGTCTGGACCCAGGGGATCTCGTCGCCCGAGGCAGAGAGCCCGGCCTGGATCTCGGCCAGCGACGCCGAGACGATCTGGATGTCCAGGATGGCCATGAACATCCCGAACACCATGCAGACGAAGGCCACCATGCGGCGGCGATCGAGAGGCGGCTCGGCGGCGGGCGCGATGGTGGCGGTGGCGGCCATGATCGGCCCCTAATGCCGCCACGCCGTGCGGACGGGCTCGCCCCCGTCGCGGGTATCGACACGCACGGTGACGGAGAGGCCCGGACGCAGGAGCCCCTCACGGGCGACGTCCGCCGGCACGTGGATACGCACCGGCAGGCGCTGCACGATCTTGGTGAAATTGCCGGTAGCGTTGTCCGGCGGGAGCAGGCTGAAGACCGAGCCCGAGGCCGGTGACAGGGATTCGACCTCACCCACGATGTCCTGACCGGGATAGGCGTCCACCGCGATATGGACGCGCTGACCGGGATGCATTCGCTCGACCTGCGTCTCCTTGAAGTTCGCGTCGATCCGCACGCTCTCCAGGGGAACGAGGGCGGCGACCCGCGAGCCCGGCGCGACATAGGCGCCCGCCTCCACGGCCTTGTTGCCGACGACGCCGTCGAAGGGGGCCTGGATCACCGTGAAGGAGAGGTCTCGGGCGGCCCTGTCCTCGGCGGTCTTCAGTTCGGCCGCGAGCCCTTCCGCCTCCCGGCCCTGAGCCCGCAGAACTTCGACATTGGCTTTCATCATGGCGAGGTTCGCCTCGGCGCCCTTCACCGTGGCCTCGGTGCGGTTACGGTCGGCCAGAGCCTGCTCGATCCGCGATTTGGCGACGAAATCGACCTTCTCCAGCTGCTGCTGGCGGGCGTAATCGGCGGCGGCGCGAATGGAATCGGCCTTGGCCGCATCGATCTGCGCTGCGCTCTGGAGGATCTGGGCCTGCGCGGCCTCCACTTGCCGGCCGATGCGGGCGATGGTGGCCTGCTGCGTCAGGAGCTTGTCATGCGCGGCTTGGGCGGCGAGGCGATAATCGCCGTCGTCGAGGCGGGCGATCACGTCGCCCTTCCGCACCGCCTGCCCGTTCATCACCGGCACGGCGGCGAGATAGCCGGGAACCTTGGCCGCCAGGATCGAGATGTCGGCCTGGACATAGGCATCGTCGGTGGAGACGAAGAAGCGTCCCACCGTCCACCATTCGTAGCCCTTGTAACCGCCGCCGGCGAGGCCGAGGACGACGAGGCTCGCCAGGATGGCCTTGCGCAGAGGACGTCGCTTCGGAGGTGACGCGACCGCTCCGGCCGGCGGCGCGGTCGGCGGTCCGGCCACGACGGGGATCGCCGGCGAGGCCACCGGCGCCACGACATCGTCGGAATTAACCGCCCCCGAGGACGCGTCGCGGTGCCCATCATCGTCACGCAGAGACATGATCCCGTCCCGAAACAAATGAGTTGACCGAACCGTTCGGTCAATTTCGGCATCGGATTGACCGAGGCCGTCGATTGCACCTAGTTAGGGTGACTGAACGGTTCGGTCAATCGGAGGGAGAGGTGGTGGCAGGCGGAGGGGACGTTCCGATGTCGGACAGGACGGGCGCGAGAAACGCGGCGGAGACCGACAAGCGTCGGCAGATCCTCGACGGCGCGCGCTCGGTCTTCATGGCCTCGGGCTTCGACGGCGCCAGCATGGGCGAGATCGCCAAGGCGGCAGGCGTGTCGAAGGGCACGCTCTACGTCTATTTCGACAGCAAGGAGGCGTTGTTCGAGGCGCTGACCCTAGAGGAGAAGCGCGGCCTCGCCGAGGCTTTATTCCAGCTCGATGCCGACGATCCGGACGTGCGCGGGGTCCTCACCCGGCTCGGCGAGACCTACCTCGTCCACATGATCCGTCCGGACCACGTGGCGATCATCCGGATGGTGATCGGGGCGACGGAGAAGTTTCCGCGCTTCGGCCAGGCCTTCTACGAGGCCGGCCCGGCACAGGGGGTGGCGCGGCTCACCGCCTATCTCGACCGCCAGGTGGCGGCGGGTCGTTTGCGCCGCGCGGATACGGAACTCGCCGCCAAGCACTTCCTGCATCTGTGCCAGGCCGGGCTGCTGACGCGCCTGCTCTTCGCGGCGGGCGGTCCGGTGACGCAAGGCGAGATCGCGCCCCGCGTGAGCGAGGCCATCCGCGTGTTCTTCGCGGCCTACGGGCCCGAGGATTGACGGGTTTCCGCCTCGCGAACGGTCACGCTTGATTTAGGCAAACCTGCCAAGGGTGGGCCGAGACGCGATCGGAGCGGTGGATCACCGATAGATGCGAATCCTGGTTCTCGGAGGCTACGGCCTCATCGGCTCGGCGGTGGTCTCCCGCTGCCTCGCCGCCGGCCATGCGGTGACGGGTCTGGGGCGGGACGTCCGGTCAGCGCGATGGCGTCACCCCGATGCCGACTGGATCGCGTGCGACATCGCGAGACTGGCCGAGCCGGAGGATTGGACAACGATCCTCACCGGGTTCGACGCCGTGGTGAACTGCTCGGGCGCCTTGCGGGACGGCCCGCGCGACGATGTGCGCGCCGTCCAAGCGGTCGCCATGCGCGCCCTGTTCGCCTGCTGCCGGCAGATGGGCATCCGGCGAATCGTCCAGGTTTCGGCCGTGGGAGCCTCGCCCGATGCCCCCACCGAATTCATGCGCAGCAAGGCCGAGGCCGATGCGGCCCTTTGCGCCCTCGATCTCGACTGGGTGATCCTGAGGCCCGGCCTCGTCGTCGCGCCCGTCTCCTACGGCGCCACCGGCCTGATACGCGGGTTGGCGTCGCTTCCGGTGGCCTTCACGCGGATGCCCTCTCTCCGGCCGATCCAGACCGTCCATGTGCAGGACGTAGCGGGGGCGGTCCTCCTCGCGGTGGAGGGAGGGATCGCCGTACGGGCGCAGTACGACCTCGTCGAGGATCAAGGCCACACCCTGCCGGACATCGTCGCGGCCTACCGCGCCTGGCTCGGGCGCCCTCCGGCCCCGCTCGCGCTGCCGGTCTCGTCCTGGCTCCTCCGGGCCGGTTTCCGCATGGGCGATCTTGTCGGCCGACTCGGCTGGCGGACTCCCATCCGCATCACGGCTCTGCGCCAGATCGAGGCCGGCATCGACGGAGATCCGACCGCCTGGGAGCGGGTCGCGGGCTCACCGCTCTCCTCCCTGTCGGAGAGCCTTCGGCGGATGCCGTCCGGGGTGCAGGAACGCTGGTTCGGCCGGCTCTGGCTCCTGAAGCCGGCGATCCTCGCCACGCTCTCGCTGTTCTGGCTGCTCTCGGGCCTGATCGCCCTGACGCATCTCGACGCCGCCATGGCGGCGATGACCGCCCACGGCATCGATGCGGTGACGGCGCGGGTCACGGTGCTCGCCGGGATTTTCGTCGACCTGGCGCTGGGGGCCGCGATCCTGGTGAGGCGCACCATGCCGCTCGCCGCCCTCGGCATGGCGGCGATGACGGGGATCTACCTCTTCTTCGGCTCGGCCATCGCCGCCGGCCTCTGGCTCGATCCCCTCGGCGCCTATCTCAAGACCCTGCCCGGGGCGATGCTGGCCCTCGTGGCCTATGCGCTGGCCGACGAGCGCTGACCCCGATGGAGTACGTCGATCTCCTGCGCTGGCTGCACGTCATCGGCGCGACGATCCTACTGGGCACCGGGGCCGGCATCGCCTTCTTCATGACGATGGCGCACCGCACGGGACGGCCCGACCTGATCGCCCATGTGGCGGGGACGGTGGTCGTCGCCGACACGCTCTTCACGGCGACGGCGGCGGTCATCCAACCGGTGACGGGTTGGCTGCTGGCACGCGCGGTGGGCTGGCCCCTCTCCGAGGGATGGATCGCCCTGTCGCTGATTCTCTACGTCGTCATCGGCTTGTTCTGGCTGCCGGTCGTCAGGATCCAGACGACCTTGCGCGATCTCGCCGGGGCTGCGGCGGCATCCGGAATGCCCCTGCCGCCGCGCTATCACAGGCTGTACCGGATCTGGTTCGCCTGCGGTTTTCCCGCCTTCGCCGCCATTCTCGCCATCGTCTGGCTGATGACGGCGAAACCGCGATTCGCCCTATTCTGAGCTGACCTCAGGCGGCCGAAGGCAGCGCCTTGGCGCTCCAGGCGCGGACATGGGCGTCGATGGCCAGAGCCTCGTCCACGTCGGCGGGCGCGCTGCGATACTCCGGGGCGAAATGCTCGCAGGCTCGCTCCACCAATTCGGCGATGCCGTAGAAGTCGATCTCGCCGCGGATGAAGGCGGCCACGGCGATCTCGTTGGCGGCGTTCATCACTGTCGGGGCGGCACCGCCCTCCGCGAGCGCCGCGCGGGCGATGCGCAGGCAGGGGAAGCGCGCCTCGTCCGCTGCCTCGAAGGTGAGGCTGCCGACGGCGGCGAGATCGAGGGAGCGTCCCCGCTCGATGGTCAGGCGGTCGCCGAGGCCGAGACAATGGGCGATGGGGACGCGCATGTCCGGCATGGCGAGACCGGCCGTCACGGCGCCGTCGCGCCAGGTGATGAGGCCGTGCACGATGGATTGCGGATGCACGATCACGTCGAGGCGCTCGGCCTCGATGGCGAACAGGTGATGCGCCTCGATGAGTTCGAGGCCCTTGTTCATCAGCGACGCCGAATCGATGTTGATCTTCATTCCCATCGACCAGGTCGGATGAGCCGCGGCCTCGGTGGGCGAGGCCGCCGCGATGCGCTCCCGCGTCCAGGTGCGGAACGGGCCGCCGGAGGCGGTGATGGTCATCTTGGTCACGTCGGAGACACGGCCGTCTCCGAGAGCCTGCGCCAGGGCGTTGTGCTCGGAATCCACGGGCAGCAGCGTCGCCTTGAACCGCGCGGCATCGCGCATGAACGCATCGCCGGCGCAGACGAGGCTCTCCTTGTTGGCGAGCGCCACCGTGCGGCCGAGGCGCAGGGCGGCATGGGTCGGCCGCAGGCCGGCCGCGCCGCTCACCGCCGCCACGACGATGTCGGCGTCACGGGCCACGGCTTCGAGGACGGCGCTATCGCCTGCCCCATTGGCGATGCCGGTGCCGGAAAGCGCGTCGCGCAGGGCCGCCCCCTGGCTCTCGTCGGCGAGCGCGGCGAAATCTGCGCCGATCTCACGGGCGAGCTTTGCCAAAGCGGCGGCGTCGCGGCCACCGACGAGGGCGCCGATCCGGAAGCGCCCGGGATGTTGCGCCAGGAGGTCGGTGGTGGAACGACCGATGGACCCGGTGGCGCCGAGGATGGTGACGGTATGGGTCAACGAATCGATTCCTTCAGACCACCGCCAGGCGGTGGGCGATGAGATAGAGGCCGGCGAGGACGGCCACGGCGAAGAAGCCGTCGAGCCGATCCATGACACCGCCATGGCCCGGGATCGAACGGCCCGAATCCTTGACGCCGTAATGACGCTTGAGACCTGATTCGGCGAGATCGCCGGCCTGACTCAGGATGGACGCGAGGGCACTCGTGATGGCGACCGCGACGAGGGGGGCGTTCGCCAGACTGCTCCACCCCTGCGAGCGCGCGGCCATCACCAGCAGGGTGCCGGCGGCGATGCCCGCCACAAGGCCGCCGAGGGAACCGGACCACGTCTTCTTGGGGCTCACGGACGGCATCAGCTTCGGCCCGCCGAAGGTCCGGCCGGTGATGTAGGCGACGATGTCGGTGGACCAGACCACGGCGAACATCCAGGCCGGGCCGAAGATGCCGATGGCCGGGTCGTCGCGCAGGGCCGGGGGAACCAGGGCCAGCACGGCGGCGCTGAGGAAGCCGATGAGGACGCGGCCCCGCCCGCCGGAATCCCTCACGGTGACGAGGAGCGCCACGAGGGCGGCGCCGGTGACCGCGAGCCAGATCGGCGGCGACGCATCAAGGCGCAGGCAGAGGGCGAGGCCGGCCAGCCCCAGGCCCGTGATCGCAACGGTAGGCCTGAGCGGCGCGATCCGGCTGATCGTGATCCATTCGCCCGCGAAGACGATGCCGGCGATGAGCCAGATGGCGGCGAAGGCCCAGCCGCCGAGGAACAGCGTGGTGAGCACGATGGTCGCCAGCACGATGGCTGAGGCGGTCCGCAGCTGGAACTCGCGGCCGCCGAGGGGGCCACGCCTCGGCGCAGACGCCGCGTCGCCGGGCGAGACCATCACCCGGCCTTGCCGCTGAGGCCACCGAAGCGGCGGTCGCGGCGATGATACTCGTCGATGGCCGCATGGAAGCAGGCGTGATCGAAATCCGGCCAGAATTCCGGCACGATCACGTATTCGGCGTAGGCCGTCTGCCACGTCAGGAAGTTCGACAGGCGCTGCTCGCCGGAGGTCCGAATGACGAGGTCGGGATCGGGAATGCCGGTGGTGTCGAGGGCTTGGGTGATGGCTTCGAGGCCGATCTCGGCGGGGCTCATCCGCCCGTCGGCCACAGCCTGGGCCAGAGTCCGGACCGCCCGGAGGATCTCCTGGCGCCCGCCGTAATTGAAAGCGATCACCAGGGTGAGGCCGGTATTGCCGCGGGTCCGCGACTCGGCCTCGTCGAGCAGGGCGGCGATATCGGTGCTCAGGCCCTCGCGGGCGCCGATGATCTTGACGCGCACGTTGTTGCCGTGGAGCTCGGCGAGGTCGCGGCGCACGAACAGCTTCAGCAGGCCCATGAGATCGGCGATCTCGGCCGGCGGCCGGCGCCAGTTCTCGGAGGAGAAGCTGTAGATCGTCAGATAGGAAACGCCGAGTTCGATCGCGGAGCGGACCGCGCGGCGGACGGCCTCGACGCCGCGGCGATGCCCCTCCACACGCGGCAGACCACGGCGCGCGGCCCAGCGGCCGTTGCCGTCCATGATGATGGCCACGTGGGCGGGCGCCACTGGACGGGTGACGGGAGACGGGCCGGACCCCGATGGCGCGGCATCGCGCGAGGCGAGGCCGACCGTGGCAGCGGCCGCATCCCTATCCCCGGCCGCAGATACCTCGATCTGACGCGCGCCCTCTGAGCGACCCAACGCGCTTCTCCCCGTCCCTGATTCCGTCGATTCCATACCTGTCCGAAACCTAGACCTGCATGATTTCCTTTTCCTTCGAGGCGAGAACGCCGTCGATCTCGGCGATGTGCTGGTCGGTCACCTTCTGCACTTCGGTGGCCTGACGCTTCTCGTCGTCCTCGCTGATGGCGCTGTCCTTCTCGAGCTTCTTGAGATGGTCGAGCGCGTCGCGGCGGACGTGGCGGACCGCGACGCGGGCCTCCTCGGTGTATTTGTGGGCGACCTTGACCATTTCCTTGCGGCGCTGCTCGTTCATCTCCGGCACGCGCAGGCGGATGGTCTGGCCTTCGGTCTGGGGGTTCAGCCCGAGATCGGATTCGCGGATGGCCTTCTCCACGGCAGCGACCATGCTCCGGTCCCAGACCGAGATCGACAGGAGGCGCGGTTCGGGCACGCTCACCGTGGCGACCTGGGCCATCGGCATCGACGACCCGTAGGCATCGACGTTGATCGGATCGAGGATGCTCGGAGTGGCGCGTCCGGTGCGCAGGGAGCCGAGATCCTTCGACAAGGCGCTCACGGCGCCCTGCATCCGGCGCTTGATATCGTTCAGGTCGAACTCTGGGGTCGCCATACTGTGTGTCCCGACGAAATTAGGGAGAAAGGGCGTTGGGCCGCCGGGGCCCGTGCGTGCGGCCTCAATGAACCAAAATCCGACAGGTCGCAAATGGCGTTCGCAGCTGCGGCGGATCAAATCGCCGGTGCGAGCCGGGTTCGCGATCGGCCTATCGCGCGACCGGCTTCATCGGCACGATCCCCGGCTGGCCCGAGCGCTGCACGAAATGGCTCGCATCGAGCTCCGTGAACGCCCGGAGCAGGGCGATGATGGACGTCGCGGACATCTCCGTGGGGTCGAACTTCGCGGTGGGACCGTATTGGAGATAGAGGGCGTTGAGGGCCTCCGAACGGCCGGCATAGCCCACCGTCCATCCCCCCAACGAACGCTGCTGCACCGGGGCGGCCGAGACGAGGACCATGCCGCTGTGACGGCTGTCCGCCGCCAGGGTCCAGAGCTGCTCCGAGATCGTCGATGCCTCGCCCTCCATGGCCTGGAGGAAGAAATCCTCGTTGAACACGAGGGCCCCGGTCATGCCGGACGCGCGATCGTAGCGGCTGCAGGAGGCCAGGATGTCCCGGACCATGTCGCGCATCGAACCACCCGTCAGCTTGACGAGATTCCGGCTATAGAAAACGATCTGCGACAAGGGCATCGACTATGCTCGGTAGCCGCTTCGGGCGTGCGGCAGGCGTTCCCTTTCCCAGGACGACCTAAAATCCTCAAGAAACCCTGAGGACAGAATCATCGATCGACTGACAGACCGCCGCGCATTAACGCGGCACGGCCAATCCGATACTTGAGACAGGGTGCCGTCAGGGCACGACATGCGTCGAAGGGGCGTTCCCGGTGAGGATCGCGGTCACCGAACTCGGCGCGTGGACCGAGCCGACGACGATGGAGATGCGGCTCTCGCGGGCGAGAGCGAAGGCGGCGGTATCCATGATCTTGAGATCGCGGGCGATGGCATCGTCATGGGTCAGGCGATCGAACCGCACCGCCGAAGGGTCCTTCTTCGGATCGGCCGAATAGACACCGTCCACCTGGGTCGCCTTGAGCACAGCTCCGCAGCGCAGTTCGGCCGCGCGCAGGACGGCGGCGGTGTCGGTGGTGAAATACGGGTTGCCAGTGCCGCCGGCGAGGACGACCACCTGGCCCTTGTCGAGATGGTGAAGGGCCGGCTGGCGCGCATAGGTCTCGCAGATGGTCGGCATCGACACGGCGGACATGGTGCGGGCGGGCACGCCGGCGGCATTCAGCGCCGTCTCCAGTGCGAGGGAGTTCATCACCGTGGCGATCATGCCCAGCGAGTCGCCGGTGGCCCGGTCGATCCACCCCGCCGACGAGATGCGCGCGCCCCGGATCATGTTGCCGCCGCCGACCACGAGGGCGACCTGGAAGCCGGCCTCCAAGGTCTTGGCGATATCGTCCGCCAGGGCCGCGAGAAGCGGGGGATGCAGCCAATACCCGTCCGGGGCGGCCAGGGCCTCGCCCGACAGTTTCACGAGCACGCGGCGAAACGGTTTGGTCTTCGACATGGCGCCAGTCCCCTCGAGCACCGGCGCAAGGCCGAACGATCCAATCGGAAGTGTCCGCTGTCTATCGCAAGGCGGTCGCGAAGGTCGAGGGGCAGGACGCCGTTAGCGCGTCATCCCCCATCTCGCCCCCAAGCCTGTGGAGAGACGCGACGAGGCCGGGGACCGGAAACGCGAAACGGGCGGCGGCATCGCTGCCGCCGCCCGTTTCACAGGGAGACCCGTCTCGGATCGAAGGCCGTATCAGCCGCGGGCGGCGGCGGCGACTTCGGTGGCGAAATCGGGGGCTTCTTCCTTCTCGATGCCCTCGCCGAGGGCGTAGCGCACGAAGGCCGTGAGCTTGACCGGCGCGCCGGCCTTGCCCTCGGCTTCCTTCAGCACCTGCGTGATCGTCTTGGAGCCGTCATGGACGAAGGGCTGCTCCAGGAGGGTGACCTCCTTGTAGTAGCTCTTCAGGCCGCTCTCGACGATCTTGGCGAGCACGTGGTCCGGCTTGCCGGCGTTCTTCTCGCGCAGGATGTTGCTCTCACGCTCCAGCACGGCCTGATCGACGCCCGCTGCGTCGAGGGCCACCGGGTTGGTGGCCGCGACGTGCATGGCGATCTGACGGCCGAGGGTGGAGAGAACCTCCACATCGCCCTCCGATTCGAGAGCCACCAGCACGCCGATCTTGCCGAGGCCGTCGGCGACCTGGGCGTGGACGTAGGACGCGATCACACCCTTGGTCACGTCGAGCTTGGCGACGCGGCGCAGGGTCATGTTCTCGCCGATGGTGGCGATGAGGCTGGAGAGCGTCTCCTTGATCGTCGTGGAGCCGCCGGGGAAGTGCGCGGCCTCGAGGCCTTCGAGGGTGCCGTCGGTGTCGAGGGCGAGCTTGGCGGCCTCGCGGGCGAAGCCCTGGAAGCTGTCGTTGCGGGCGACGAAATCGGTCTCGGAATTCACTTCGACGATGGCGGCGTGATGGCCCGACGATTCGACGGCCACGAGGCCCTCGGCGGCGACGCGGCCGGCCTTCTTGGCGGCCTTGGCGAGGCCCTTCTTACGCAGCCAGTCGACGGCGGCTTCGATGTCGCCGTCCGTCTCGTTGAGTGCGCCCTTGCAGTCCATCATGCCCGCGCCGGTCTTTTCGCGGAGCTCTTTCACCAATGCGGCGGTGATGTTGGCCATGGCGAGTCCTCTCTTCGGGTCTGTCTCAAATGATAAAGGAGCCCGACGCTAGGGTCAGCGCCGGGCTTCGTGGATGGTTTCGACGTCAGCGGCGGCGTCCCGTCACCGGGATGCCTGTGCGATCAAACGGCGGCAGCGGCCTCGGCGAAGCCACGGGCCTGATCGACCCAGCCGTCGCGGCTGATACGGCCGTTGAGCTTCAGGTCGGCATCGACCTTGGCGACTTCCGCGTCGGTCATCGCCGCGATCTGCCAGTAATGGTAGACGCCGGCATCGTTGAGCTTCTGCACGATCTGCGGGCCGGCGCCGTGGAGCTTGGACAGGTCGTCCGGAGCGCCGCGGGGAGCGGAGAGCAGTTCGAAATGCTCGGTGGACTCGACGAGTGCGGCCACGTCGGCCGGGTCGAGAGCACCGGATTCCACCGAGATGGCAGCCTCTTCCTGCGGGAGTTCCTCGGCGACGGGAGCCTCGGAGGCGCCGAGATCGACGCCGCTGGAGCCCTGGCCACGCGAGATGCCGTCGATGGCGGCGCGGGCGATGAGGTCGCAATAGAGCGAGATCGCGCGGCCGGCATCGTCGTTCGCCGGGACGACGTAGGTGATGCCGTCGGGGTTGCAGTTGGTGTCGACGATGGCCGCCACCGGGATCCCGAGGCGCTGGGCCTCCTTGATCGCGAGCTGCTCCTTGTTGGTGTCGATCACGAACAGCAGGTCGGGCACGCCGCCCATGTCCTTGATGCCGCCGAGAGCCTTCTCGAGCTTGTCCTTCTCACGGGACAGCATCAGGCGCTCCTTCTTGGTGAGGCCCTGGCCACCACCTTCGAGGGTCTCGTCGACCTTGCGCAGACGGGCGATCGAGCCCGAGATGGTCTTCCAGTTGGTCAGCATGCCGCCGAGCCAGCGGGAGTTGACGTAGTACTGGGCCGAACGCTTGGCGGCTTCCGCGATCGTGTCGGCGGCCTGACGCTTGGTACCGACGAACAGCACGCGGCCGCCCTTGGCCACGGTGTCGCTCACGGCCTGGAGGGCCTGGTGAAGAGCCGGCACGGTCTGGGCCAGATCGATGATGTGGATGTTGTTGCGGGTACCGAAGATGTAGGTCTGCATCTTCGGGTTCCAGCGGTGGGACTGGTGTCCGAAATGGGCGCCCGCTTCGAGGAGCTGACGCATCGTGAAATCAACGGCCATGATCGTTTTCTCTTCCGGTTGATGCCGCCGCGGAGGAAGCGACCGCCCCTCGAAAGGAACGATCACCGGAAACGCCTCATTCAGGCATGAGGCCGGCTCCGCGTGTGGAATGGGCGGGGCCTTAGCAGAGGATATCTGCCGAGGCAAGGCTATGCGAAGGACGTCGCAGGCAGCGAATCAGGCAGCCGGTGCCTCGCCGAACAAGGCCGTGACATCCCCCTCGGTGAGGATGCGGTACGTGCCGGCCTCCATGTCCGCCGGCAGGGTCAGGCCGCCGATGCGGTCGCGATGCAGGGCGGTGACGTGGTTACCGAGCGCCGCGAACATGCGGCGGACCTGATGATAGCGGCCCTCATGCAGGGTCACGACCACATGGGTCTCGTCCTCGACTTCCATCTCCACCGGCAGGAGCGGCTTGTCCTCTCCTTCGAGCAGCATCGAGCCGCTGCCCAGCACCATGACCTCGTCGCCCTTGAGGGGACGGTCGAGGGCGACACGGTAGCGCTTGGCGACTTTCGATTTCGGCGAAATCACCTTGTGCAGGAAAGGCCCGTCATCGGTGAGGAGCAGGAGACCGGAGGTTTCCTTGTCGAGGCGGCCGATGGTGGAGAGGGCCGGGTCGCGCCTTCGCCAGCGCTCTGGAAGGAGCCCGTAGACCAGGGGACCGGCCTCCTTGTGGGAGCAGGTGACGCCCAGCGGCTTGTTCATCATCAAGGCGAGGCCGGGCGGCGGATCCAGGGGATCGCCATCGACGACCATGCGCTCCGACAGATCCGGCGTCGCGGCGATGCGCTGGCTCGCGTCACGCAAAGGCGCGCCGTCGAGCACGACGAGGCCGGCCTTAGCGAGCAGGCCGATCTCCCGGCGCGAGCCGTAACCGAGATTCGCCAGCAGGCGATCGAGCCTGAGGCTCGGGCTCTTGCTCACGAAGGCACGCTCACTTGCGCGCTTCGTAGATCTTGTAGCCGCCGGCCGAGGCCCTCAGCGTGACGGCCTTGAAGGCGGCCTTCAGGGGTGCCTCGTAGGGCAGGTGCGCGTTGGCCGTCAGCCAGAGCGTGCCGCCGGGCCTCAACGTCTCGGCGGCGCGCCGGATGAAGACCTCGCCGAGGAAGCGATCCTCGATCCCGCCATCGTGGAAGGGCGGGTTCATCACCACGAAGTCGAGGCGCTCCAGGGTGACGTCGGTGGAGCGGATGTCGGCCCAGCGGATGTCGGCGCGGGGATCGCCCACGTTGCGGCGGGCCATCTCCACGGCGCGCCGGTCGATGTCGATCAGGGTCAGCGCGGTGACCCCCTGGGAGGCGAGGACGGCACGGGCGAGGACGCCGATACCGCAGCCGAAATCGGCGCCCCGGCCAGACAGGGCCGGCAGGTTGGCCAGGAGCAGCGCCGTGCCCGGATCGAGCCGGTCCCAGGAGAAGACGCCGGGCTGCGTGCACAGGGCGAGGTTGTCGATATGGCGGGGGGCGCCTTCCTGGATCACCTCGTCGAGGTCGATGATCGCGGCGGGCCGGGCGACCTCGCAGATCCGGTGATGCCGCTTGGCGGTCTCGGCCGGCTCGCAGCCGAACTCCTTCAGCTCTCGGCCGAGGCGAGCGCCGCCCTTGTCCTTCGGCGCCAGGGCACGCAGACGACCGCCCGGACGCAGGGCGCGCAACGACAGGGAGAGTGCGTAGCGCCGCTCGATCGTCCCCGCCGGGGCCAGCATGGTCACGCTCTCGAGGCTGCCCTCGGCGATGTCCTCGAGCCGGACCGATCCGGGGATCAGCGGCGAGAGTTGGGCCGCTCCTGCGGACACGTCGGCGAGTTCGGCGGGAGGTGAACCATAGACGGCATCCGGGACGGTGGGAGAAGGCATCATTGATGGATCCGGCGCGACAGCACGCGCGCCTCGAGAGTTGGGCGTTGAGAAGAGGATAGAGAGGTCCGCGACTCGGAATCGGGTGCGGCTTCGTGATTGGTAGCCGGCGATGGCCTCGTTGGAAAGGTTATCTTCGCGGCATCCGCCAAATTCGCAAAATCGAGCGAATCGGTTGGCAACAGCCTGTCAAGTCATTGCCAAGCTGTTCTGTACGGAATCATTCAAAGCAGGCCTTTCAATTGCAACTCCGCCTTGAGAACCCCAACCTTCCGCGAAACGATACTGTGGTTTATGCGGCGGCGCAGCATGAAACGAGTATCCGATACCTCAGATCATGCCGTGCGACATAGGGCCTTCCTTTAGCCGCGCGGGAATTCGAGTCCCATTTCGCGATAGCGCGCCGGGTCGTCGGCCCAGTTCTCGCGCACCTTGACGTGCAGGAACAGGTGGACGGGCTGATCGGCCGCCTCGGCGATCTCGCGTCGCGCCGCCTGCCCGATCGCCTTGATGGTCTGTCCGCCCTTGCCGAGCACGATGGAGCGCTGGCTCTCGCGCTCCACGAAGATCGTCTGCTCGATCCGGACAGAGCCATCGGTCTTGGCCACCCATTGATCGGTCTCGACGGTGGAGCGGTAGGGCAGTTCCTCGTGGAGCCTGTCGTAGAGCTTCTCGCGGGTGATCTCCGCGGCGAGCATGCGGAGCGGAGCGTCGGAGACCTGGTCCTCCGGGTAGAGCCAGGGGCCGGGCTGCATCATCCCGGCCAGGGTCTTGCGCAGCGTATCGATGCCGTCGCCGTTGAGCGCGGAGATCATGAAGGTGTGGGCGAAGGCGATGCGCTCGTTGAGCGAGGCGGCCAGCGCCAGCAGCCGGTCGCGCGGGATCAGGTCGATCTTATTGAGGATCAGTGCCTTGGGGCGGCGCACCTCGGGCAGACGGGCGAGGATCGCCTCGACCTCCTCGGTGACGCCCTTGCGGGCATCGACCAGCAGGCAGATCGCGTCCGCATCGGCGGCCCCGCTCCAGGCGGAATGCACCATCGCCCGGTCGAGGCGGCGCTTCGGCGCGAAGATGCCGGGCGTGTCCACCAGGATGATCTGGGCGCTGCCCTCCATGACGATGCCGCGCACCAGCGCCCGCGTCGTCTGGACCTTGCGGGAGACGATGGAGACCTTCGTGCCCACGAGGCTGTTGAGCAGGGTCGACTTGCCGGCATTGGGAACGCCGATCAGGGCGACGAAGCCCGCGCTCGAATCCGCCGGGATGACCGGCAGCGGCTTGATCTCGGGCATCGGGGCCTGAGGGGGCAGGTCGTCCTCGTCGTCGAAATCGTTGTGGTCGTCAGGCATCGGAGTCGCTTTCTTCACCGACGTCCGCCGACGTCTCCATTCCGTTGAGGGGGCGCGCGCCAGGTTGCTGGCTCACACCCTGGACCTCGCGGTCGAGGACGAGGCGGGCGGCCTCCTGCTCGGCGAGGCGTTTCGAAGGGCCGGTGCCGTATCCGGGCTCCAGGCCCTCGACACGCGCGGCGATCCGGAAGACGGGGGCATGGTCCGGGCCGGACCGCTCCACGACGTCGTAGACCGGGATCGGCAGGGCGCGCCCCATCGCCCATTCCTGAAGGGCGGATTTCGCGTCGCGTCCGCGCGGCGCCGCCGTGTCGGTGCCGGGCGCGAAGGCCGCCAGGACGATGGCTTTGGCCGCCTCGTATCCGGCATCGAGGAAGACCGCGCCGAGGATCGATTCGCAGGCATCGGCCAGGATCGTCTGGTTGCGGCGGCCGCCGCTCTGGATCTCGCCCGGGCCGAGGGCGAGATGCGGCCCGACATCCCAGGCCGTCGCCACGGCGGCGCAGGTCTCCCGGCGCACGAGCCCGGCGAGACGCCGCGACAGGTCACCCTCATCCGCCTGGGGAAACGCTTCGTAGAGGAGGTCCGCGATGGCGAGGCCGAGCACCCGGTCTCCGAGGAACTCGAGGCGCTGATAGCTTCCCACCCGTCCGCCGCCACCGGCCTTGCTGACATGGGTCAGGGCCAGGGACAGCAGGCTGCGGTCGGCAAAGACATGGCCGATCCGCTCTTCGAGCACGTTCAGGCCGGGCTTGGGTCGCGGTGCGCGCCGCGCCCGGCTGGAAGGACGCGCCTCCTCACCCACGATCGATCATCCTAATGGATGCTGCTGAAGATGCGGCCCCACCGCACCTTCGTCGGCCATTGCCAAATCTGCCAGGCGGGCGTGCCCTCGTCGATGGAGAAGAAGATCATTTCGGCGCGGCCGACGAAATTCTCGAACGGGACGAAGCCGACATTGGCGAGATCGCGCGAATCCGTGGAATTGTCGCGGTTGTCGCCCATCATGAAGTAACGGCCCGGCGGCACCAGATAGGGCTCGGTATTGTCCCAGTAGCCGTTGTCGCCCTCGCGCTCGATCACCTGATGCACCACGCCGTTGGGCAGGGTCTCGGTATATTGCTCGACCTTCGTTTCCTCGCCGTACGGACCGGTGGTCTCGTAGGGGGCGATGCGCTCACGCTTCACCGCCACGTCGTTGATGTAGAGGATGCCGGCCTTCATCTGGATCTTGTCGCCCGGCAGGCCGATGACGCGCTTGATGTAGTCGGTGGCATTGTCCTTCGGCAGCTTGAACACCGCGATGTCGCCGCGCTTGGGCTCGGCCGCCCAGATCCGGCCATCGGCCTTGAACGGCAGGTACTCGCTCAGGGGGAGAGAGTACTTCGAATATCCGTAGGAGTACTTGGACACGAACAGGTAGTCGCCCACGAGAAGCGTCGGCACCAGCGACCCCGAGGGGATGTTGAACGGCTGGAAGAGCAGCGTGCGCACCACGAGGGCGATCAGCAGCGCCTGGACGCCGACCTTGACCGTCTCCTTGATGCTCGCCCAGGCGCCGGTGTCGGCCGCCCTCAGGTCTCGCTTCGTCTGGTGATCCACGCGCGCTCGTTCCATCTGTCTGCAATCTCCGGCTCGACGCGCGAACCCGATCGACTGTCGGTGAAGACCGGCGGTCTAGACCATGCGGTCGGGGGCCGCAACGCGAGCGGTCGCCGGCTCAGCATGCGCGGCCGCAAGGGGCAAGGCTTCGATGATCACGAATGCTTGCGCCATGGGCGGATCGTCGGTGAGCGTCACGTGGATCTTCGCGGCATGCCCGGCGGGAATCATCGCCCGCAGTCGCTCCGCGGCGCCCCCGGTGAGACGCAGGGTCGGTGCCCCGCCCGGCAGGCTCACCACCTCCATGTCGCGCCAGAAAACACCGTGGCTCATGCCTGTGCCAAGGGCCTTGGCACAGGCCTCCTTGGCGGCGAAGCGCCTCGCATAGGACGGGGCGCGGGCGGCGCGGCCCTCCGACTTCGCGCGCTCGCCATCGGTATAGATCCGGTGGGTGAACCGCTCGCCGTAGCGTGCGAGGGACCGCTCGATCCGGCGGATGTCGCAGAGGTCCGAGCCGATGCCGACGATCATGCCGCGATCCCCGCCCGCGCCCGGTCCATCGCGGCGCGCATGTCGCGGATCGCCTGGCCGAGCCCCCAGAAGATGGCCTCGCCGATGAGCGAGTGGCCGATATTGAGCTCGGCGAGCTGCGGCAGGGCCGCCACCGGCCCGACGCTGTCGAGGGCGAGACCGTGCCCGGCATGGACTTCGAGGCCGATCCGCGAGCCGTAATCGGCGGCCCGCGCGATGCGGGCGAGTTCATGCGCCACCCGCGCGCCGTCGCCCTCGGCGACCGCTTCGCAGTAGCTCCCCGTATGCAGTTCGACCACGGGTGCTTCGAGACGGAGTGCCGCGTCCATCACCGCCTCGTCGGGCTCGACGAAGAGCGAAACGCGGATGCCGGCGACCGACAGGGCGGCGATCCGGGGGGCGAGGTGCGCCGCCTGGCCGACGATGTCGAGGCCGCCCTCGGTGGTGCGCTCCTCGCGCTTCTCGGGAACGAGGCAGGAGGCGTGCGGCCGCAGGCGGGTGGCGATCCCCACCATCTCGTCGGTGGCCGCCATCTCGAAATTGAGCGGCACCGAGAGCCGCCCCATCAGCGCCTCGATATCGGCGTCGCGGATATGCCGGCGGTCCTCGCGCAGATGCGCGGTGATGCCGTCCGCCCCGGCTTCCACCGCGAGCAGGGCGGCGGCGACGGGATCGGGATGGATGCCGCCGCGAGCGTTACGCACGGTGGCGACGTGGTCGATATTCACCCCGAGGCGCAGGGGAACGGGGGTTGTAGCGGACATCATGCGGCTCCGGACGGCAGGCGGGTCCCGAGAAAAAGGACGACCGGCAGAGGATGTGCCGGGCCGGCTCGTCCCTAGATAGGGGCGAGGCGGCATTTTCGGGATAGGCGGCGCAATGGGAATTCTCGACGGCCTGTTCGGCCATGGCAGCGACCTCTCTCCGCAGGAGGTGAACGACAGCCTCGCGGGAATCCTCACCCAGGGCGAGACGGTGCAGGTCGCCTTCCGGGTGATCCGCGACCTCATCGTCTTCACCGACCGGCGGCTGATCCTCGTGGACAAGCAGGGCATGACCGGGCGTAAGGTCGCCTACATGACCGTGCCCTATCGGGCGATCACCTGCTTCTCGGTGGAGACGGCGGGCGGTTTCGACTTCGATTCGGAACTGGCGATCTGGGTCTCCGGCCGGCCGGAGCCGATCAGGAAGACGCTCAAGCGCGGCGCCGACATCCTCGGCATCCAGCAGGCGATCGCCGCCTCCGTCAGGTGATTCGTCTCCGGAACCGGAAAACCAGGGCAGATGTTTGCGTTTAGACGGCAAACGAAATCTTGGAGGAACCCCATGAGTGTCCTGAAACCCGCGCTCCTCGCCCTGCTCCTCACCGCCGGGTCCGCCGGCATCGCTCTCGCCGACAAGCCCGGTGCGGACTGGATGCCGGCCGAGCAGGTCAAGCAGAAGCTGATGGCCGCCGGTTACACCGACATCACCGAGTTCGAGGCGGATGACGGCCATTGGGAGGGCGAGGGCATGAAGAACGGCGTGAAGATGGAATTCCACGCCGATCCGAAGACCGGCGCCATCATTTCCGAGAAGCCCGACAAATAGGCCCATCGACGGGTGAACAGGGACGGCGGCAGGATTGTCGCCGTCCTCGTCTCTGCTTAGGAGCGACCGACGGGCTCTGAGCGGATGGACTGCGCGTGATCGGCAATTTCGAGATCCTGGGCCGTCTTATCCTCGCGGCGCTGCTCGGCAGCGCCGTGGGTTTCGAGCGTGAGCGCCTCGTCTGGGCGGCGGGGATGCGGACGCACATGCTCGTCTGCGTCGGCTCCTGCCTGATCGTCATCGTCTCGGCTTTCGGCTTTTCGGACATTCTCGGTACGCCGAACGTCTCTCTGGATCCGTCGCGCATGGCGGCGCAGGTGGTGTCCGGCATCGGCTTTCTCGGTGCCGGCACTATCATGCTGCGCGGAGAAATGGTGAAGGGCCTCACCACGGCGGCGGGGTTGTGGGCCGTGGCCGCCATCGGCCTGGCTGCGGGAACAGGCCTCTATGTGGCGGCGATCGCGACCACCGCCATCGTCCTCCTGATCCTGGCGGGGATGAAACCTTTGGAGGCGCGCTATCGCGAGCGGGCGCAGACCCGCACCCTCACCATCACGGCCAGGCGCGGCGCGATCACCATCGAGAGCCTGCGGACGATGTCCGGTTCCTTCGCCTCCCGCCTCCTCCAGTTCGTCGCCCAGCCGACGGCGGAGGACGGCATCGACACGATCGACGTGTCTTACGTTCACATACCGGAGAAGAGCTTCGACGAGATCGTGGCCGCCCTCCGAGACCGCGACGGCGTGACGAGCGTCTCCTGAGGCGTCAGTCCCGCGATTCGGGAAGGGCGAAGACCGTGAGTTGTCCGCCCAGCGCCGTGTAGCGCGACAGGCCGGCATAGCCGCCCACCGCCCCGGCCCCGTCCGCCGGGTCGGTGAGACCGGCCGCAAGCCCGATCCCCGCCCAGCCGCCGACGCCCGAGAGCACGGCGACGTATTGCCTGCCGCGATGGAGGTAGGTCGTCACGTTGCCGATGATGCCCGAGGGCGTCTTGAAGCGGTAGAGTTCGCGGCCCGTGCGCGCATCGACGGCCTTCAGATAGCCTTCCAGCGTTCCGTAGAAGACGACGCCGCCGGCCGTGGCGAGGGCGCCGGACCAGACCGAGAACGGCTCGGTGTTCGACCAGACGACCTTTCCGGCGACGCCGTCCCAGGCGATGAACCGGCCCGTCTCGGGACCATCCTCGGTCGGCTGCAGGGTCACCGTGGCGCCGACGTAGGGGATGCCGGGCGTATAGGTGACGTGGAACGGCTCGTAACTCATGCAGATGTGGTTGGTTGGCACGTAGAACAGCCGGGTGATCGGCGAATACGCCGCCGGTTGCTCGTTCTTGGCGCCGATGGCGCCGGGGCAGATGCCGGTGGTGGTCTCGTCCTCTCCCGTTCGATCGGGTGAGCGGCGCGGATCGACCAGGGGGCGCCCGTAACGGCCCGAGCCCTCGTCCATGTCGATCCCGGTGGCCCAGTTCACCGCCGAATCGAATTTTTTCGCCACCAGGAGTTCGCCGGTGCTCCGGTCCAACGTGTAGCCGAACCCGTTGCGGTCGAAATGGGTGAGAAGCGGACGCGTCCGGCCGTCGATCGTCTGATCCGTGAGGATCATCTCGTTGACGCCGTCGTAGTCCCACTCGTCGTGGGGCGTCATCTGGTAGACCCATCGCATCATGCCGGTATCCGGGTTGCGGGCGACGATCGCCGTCGTCCACCTGTTGTCGCCGGGACGCTGCGTCGGATTCCAGGTCGAGGGGTTGGCGGTGCCGTAATAGATGAGGTCGAGCTCGGGGTCGTAGGAGTACCAGCCCCAGGTCGCCCCGCCGCCGGTCTTCCACTGGTCGCCCTCCCAACTCGCGAGGGACGAGTTCTTGCCGATGGGCCGGCCGAGCGAGGTGGTCTTCTGCGGATCGACGATCATGTCCGCGTCCGGCCCCGTCGAGTAACCGCGCCAGAGCCGTGTCCCGGTCCTGGCATCGTAGGCGGTGATATGGCCGCGGGCTCCGTACTCGGCGCCTGAGATGCCGACGATGATCTTGTCCTTCACCGGCATCACGGTGGCGGTGTTGGTCTCGCCGACCGCCGGATCGCCGTTCTTCACGGACCAGTTCACCCGGCCGGTCCTGGCATCGAGGGAAACCAGGGTGGTGTCGGCCTGGTGCAGGATGATGGCGCCGTCGGCATAGGCCAGACCACGGTTGACCGTGTCACAGCACATCACCGGGATGACCGACGGGTCCTGCTTGGGCTCGTACTTCCAGACGATCACGCCGTCCTTGTCGAGGTCGAGGGCGTAGACGATGTTCGGGAAGGGGGTGTGGACGTACATCATGTTGCCGACGACGAGAGGCGAACCCTCGTGGCCGCGCAGGACGCCCGTCGAGAACGTCCAGGCCACCTGAAGCTGCTTCACGTTGCCGGCGTCGATCTGGTCGAGCTTCGAATAGCGCGTATTGGCGTAATCGATCGTCTGCAGCACCGGCTCGTCGGCGTTGGCCGGGCCGGACGCAATGAGACAGAGCAGGAGGGCCACGGCTCGTTTCATAGCTGACATCGGCGATCCTCCAACGTGGCGTGCGCGTTCCGGCGGCTCCTCTATCACCGGATGCGGATCGATTCGCGGGCTTCCTTGCCGCTGGGATCGGGGCGATCATCCGTGTCGCCATCCTTGCCATCCCGTCCGAACTCGTCTATGCGCCGCAATTCGTGTTCGCTCCGGCTGGGGGCTGAACGGACGGTGCCGGCTTGTCCGGCATGCGGAGTTCGCTCCATCGTCCCGTGTCTCCGCCTTCGATCAACCGCTCGGGCCTTCAAACGGCTCGAAGGGCTTGGCGCCGGGCGAAACGCGTTGAACCGGCCCGACGATCGACACCCGCACATCCGTGCCGTCGGGCCCCTTTTGCTATGAAGGGCCCGTTATGCCTCTTTATGAACACGTCTTCCTGGCGCGCCAGGACGTGACGGCCCAGCAGGTCGAGACCATGGTCGAGACCTACAAGGGCGTCATCGAAGCCAATGGCGGCAAGGTCGAGAAGATCGAGATGTGGGGCGTGAAGTCCCTCGCCTACCGCATCAAGAAGAACCGCAAGGCGCATTTCACGCTCCTCAACGTCGACGCCCCCCCGGCGGCTCTCGCCGAGATGGAGCGCCAGATGCAGATCTCCGAGGACGTCCTGCGCTTCATGACCGTCCGCGTCGAAGAGCTCGAGTCCGAGCCGTCGGCGATGATGCAGAAGCGCGACCGCGACGACCGCAAGGATCGTGAGCGCGGCCGTCGTCGTGACGACGAAGGCTTCGGTGGTGGTGGATTCGGTGGCGACCGGGATCGTGGCGACCGCGGTGATCGCGGCGACCGTCCCGAGCGCAGCTTCGGCGGGGAGAACTAAGCCATGGGTTTCGGTGCTGGACCTGGTGCGGCTCCTGCCGCTGGTGGTGGTGCGGGCGGCGGACGTCGTCCCTTCTTCCGTCGTCGCAAGACCTGCCCGTTCTCGGGCGCGAACGCTCCCAAGATCGACTACAAGGACGTCAAGCTCCTGTCGCGCTACGTCTCCGAGCGCGGCAAGATCGTGCCGTCGCGCATCACGGCGGTGTCGGCCAAGAAGCAGCGTGAACTCGCCCAGGCGATCAAGCGCGCCCGCTTCCTCGGCTTCCTCCCCTACGTGATCAAGTAGGCCTCGGCCTCTCCACGAGGCCCCCTCCTCCCCTTCGTGGGGAGGAGTTGGAGGTGGAGGTGATTGGGTGGCCCTCGGCCTGCGCAGGCTGGCGGAGCCACCCCTACCCTCGATCCCTCCCCACAAGGGGGAAGGAAGTCTACGCCGGCGGTAAGCACGCTGCCGGACGTCGTTGGGGCGAAATGAAACGCCTCTAACCCTGCCCCTTTCGGGGACAGCGGGACAGCGGGATCGATGACACAGTTTCTCGGTATCGGCATCGGCGCGGGCCTCGTCTCCGCACTCCTCTTCGGCGTCCTGCTGAAGGGCACGCTGCTGTCCATCGTGCTCTACCTGCTCGCCCCGCTCCCGATCCTGATCGTGGGCCTCGGCTGGAGCCACAAGGCGGCCCTCGTCGCTGCGATCACGGGCGCCGTCGCGCTTGCCTTCCTACAACCCTTCCTCGGCCTCGGCTTCCTCGCCTATCTGGCGTTGCCGGCCTGGTGGCTGGCTTATCTCGCCCTCCTCGGGCGGCCGAACGCCGACGGCACCATGGAATGGTACCCGACCGGGCGGCTTCTCGCCTGGACCGCCGGCACGGCCGGGCTCGCCTTCGTCGCCATCGCGGTGATCGCCTCGCCGAACTTCGAGACCTTCCAGACCCAGTTGCGCGGGATGACGCGCACGCTGGTGACGATGCAGAGCAAGACCCGTGCGACGCCCCCGGCCGCCGCTCCTGCGGGAAACCCTTCGACGACGGGGAATCCCTCACCGGTAGAGAATCCCCCGCCCACGGAGACGCCCGCGATCCAGGCGGAATCGGATGCGAAGACGGCGCCCACCGCCGAGCCCGGTACCGACCAGCAGAACGCTGTGGCCGATGCCCTGGCGACGATCGCCCCCGGACTGGCGACGCAGGGTCTTGCCGTGCTGCTCACCTTCTATCTCTGGGCCGCTGGGCGGATCGTGCGCATTTCCGGCCGCCTGCCTCGGCCCTGGCCCGACATCCCTTCCACCGCGATGCCGCGCTCCGTCCTCGGCATCCTGGGAGCGGCCTTCGTGCTGGCCCTGGTGCCCGGCTATCCGGGCGTCCTCGGCATCTGCCTCATCGGTGCGCTGACCGCCGCCTTCGCCATGCAGGGCCTCGCCGCCTTCCACGATCGCAGTCGTGGCCGACCCGGACGCATGGCCCTCCTGTTCGGGCTCTATCTGATCCTGTTCTTCACGCAGGGCGTCGCTCTTTTCGCCCTGACGCTGTTCGGCCTCGCCGACACCGCCTTCAACCGGCGCCGTCCCAAGGAGGACGCCGGACGAACCTGAGGCCCGTCTCCCGCATCACGCGGCCGGACCTCTCCCAACACACCCCACCCCAGCAAGGACCAAGACCATGGAAGTCATCCTCCTCGAGCGCGTCGCCAAACTCGGCCAGATGGGCGAGACCGTGAACGTGAAGCCGGGCTACGCCCGCAACTTCCTTCTCGCCCGCGGCAAGGCCCTGCGCGCCACCGCCGGCAACAAGAAGCACTTCGAGACCCAGCGCGCCCAGCTCGAGGCCCGCAATCTCGAGAAGAAGAGCGAGGCGCAGTCCGTCGCAGAGACCCTCGAGGGCAAGAGCTTCGTGCTGATCCGGCAGTCGGGCGAGACCGGCGTGCTCTACGGTTCGGTCTCCACCCGCGATCTGGCCGAAGTCGTCACCGCCGAGGGCTTCACCGTCGGCCGCGACCAGTTCGCCCTCAACCAGCCGATCAAGACTCTCGGCCTGCACAATGTGCCGGTGGTGCTGCACCCCGAGGTCGAGGTGACCGTCACCGTCAACGTCGCCCGCTCGCCGGAAGAGGCCGAGCGTCAGGCCCGCGGCGAATCGACCACCGAGCGTGAGGCGTTCAACCTCGACGACCTCGGCCTCGAAGTCGGCGCCGCTCTCGCCGAGGCCGGCGACGACCGCGAGTAAGCCGCATCCACGACCGGTGGAGAACGGGGATCGTCGCCCGAAGGGGTTGACTGGTTCCCGATTTGTTCCAGCATGGCGCCTGTCATCCCGAAAGGGGTGGCAGGCGTTTTTCGTGTTCGGTCACACGTACTCCGTCCCGTCCGATCACCTCATCCTGAGGTGCCGGAGCGCAGCGAAGGCCTTGAAGGAGGCCTCAAGTTCGCGCGGTGGGTTCTGGAGCCCTCCTTCGAGGCTCGCTGACGCGGGCATCTCAGGATGAGGTGAGAGGGTGGCGCGAAAGGCGCGTCGCGCGAATCGGCTAAGGTTCGGCTAACCATGCCTGGGCCATGGTCGTGCGGTAGCGGAATGGTGCGGCGATGGACTCGCCGCGCGGTGTCGAAGAAGTCGGAGCCTCGAGTCAGCCCATGGCCCTGCCCAACGCCCTGACGGCAAACCTCCAGAGCGTCACGCAGGAGTTCCGCGTCGCGCCCCACAACATCGACGCGGAGCAGGCGCTGCTCGGCGCGATCCTCGTCAACAACGACGCCTATTACCGGATCTCGGACTTCCTCCTGCCCGAGCATTTCATGGAGGATGTCCACCGCAAGATCTTCGAGGTCGCCGCCTCGCTGATCAAGGTGGGCAAGCTCGCGACCCCGATCACGCTCAAGACCTATCTGGGTGACGCCGATCTCGGCGGCCAGACGGTGATGCAGTACCTCGCGCGCCTCGCGGCCGAGGCCACCACGGTCATCAACGCGGGCGATTACGGCCGCACCATCTACGACCTCGCGATCCGCCGCCGGCTGATCACCATCGGCGAGGATCTGGTCAACGGCGCGTACGAGGCGCCGGTGGAATCCTCCCCTCGCGACCAGATCGAGGGCACCGAGCGCCGGCTCTACGAGCTCGCCGAATCGGGCAAGTACGATGGCGGCTTCCAGAAATTCTCCGATGCCCTCACCGCTGCCGTGGACATGGCCGCCAAGGCCTACCAGCGCGACGGCAAGCTCTCGGGCATCGCCACCGGCCTGTCGGACCTCGATGCCAAGATGGGCGGTCTGCAATCCTCCGACTTGATCATCCTCGCCGGCCGTCCGGCCATGGGTAAGACCTCGCTGGTGACCAACATCGCCTTCAACGTCGCCAAGGCCTACCGGGGCGAGAAGCAGCCCGACGGGCGGATCGAGACCAAGAACGGCGGCATCGTCGGGTTCTTCTCCCTCGAAATGTCGGCCGAGCAGCTGGCCACCCGCATCATCGCCGAGCAATCGGGCGTGCCGTCCTACAAGATCCGCCGCGGCGACATCCGGCCGGAGGATTTCTACAAGATCACCGATGCCGCCCGGGACATGCAGACGATCCCGTTCTACATCGACCAGACCGGCGGCATCTCCATCGCGCAGCTCGCCGCCCGCGCCCGGCGCCTGAAGCGCCAGAAGGGTCTCGACCTCCTCATCATCGACTACCTGCAGCTGCTCTCCGGCTCGGGCAAGCGCAGCGACAACCGCGTGCAGGAGATGACCGAGATCACCACCGGCATGAAGGCGCTGGCCAAGGAACTCGCGGTACCGATCATCGGCCTGTCGCAGCTCTCGCGTCAGGTGGAGAACCGCGACGACAAGCGCCCGCAGCTCTCGGACCTTCGTGAATCGGGCTCGATCGAGCAGGACGCCGACGTGGTGATGTTCGTGTTCCGCGAGGAATACTACGTCAACAACAAGAAGCCGCGCGAAGGCACCGAGGAGTTCTTCGCCTGGGAGGCGGAGATGAACCGTGTCCACGGCAAGGCCGAAGTCATCCTCGGCAAGCAGCGCCACGGTCCCACCGGCACGGTGGAGCTGCAGTTCGACGCCAACATCACCCGCTTTTCGGACTTGGCGAGCGAGGACCGCATGCCCGCGCGCATGTGATCGGTGCCGTGCCAGCCGAGTGAGGGTCACCCAACCACCCCCACTCCTAACCTCTCCCCTCAAGGGAGGGGGACGCGGTCCGCTTGAAAGAGCCGATGTGAATCCTTTAGCCCCGCAAGGGGATAGGTGGGGCGCTACAGAGACCGTCGTCTCTATGTCTCACCCTGCGGGAGGCGGTAGACTCCGGTTCCTCACATGAGATTTGCAGGCAGCGGAGACTGCCCCATCACCGCGCTCGAACGAGACCCGGCAATGTCGATCGCTCATCCGGAGGCCGCCATCCACGGCGCCCACCTCACCATCGACCTCGCGGCCATCGCAGAGAACTGGCGTCGGCTCGGCGCGCAGGCGCCGCACATCCCCTGTGCCGCCGTGGTCAAGGCCGATGCGTATGGCTGCGGACTCGTGAAGGTCGCGCCGGTCCTGTGGCGGGCCGGCTGCCGGACGTTCTTCGTCGCCCATGCGAGCGAAGGCGCGGTCGCCCGGTCCGCCCTGCCCGCGGCCACGATCTACGTCCTCAACGGCCTCACGCCCGGCAGCGGCCCCGTCCTCGCCGCACACGCCCTGCGCCCGGTCCTCGGATCGCGCGAGGAACTCGACGAATGGGCGGCTCTGGGGGGGGAGATGGGCCGGCCACTTCCCGCCGCCCTTCACGTCGATACGGGCATGAACCGCCTCGGCCTCACCGTCCCCGAAGCCCTGGCGCTCGCCGGCGATCCGCTCATCCAAGCGGCCGGGATCGACCTGCTCATGAGCCATCTCGTCAGCGCCGAACGGCCCGACGAGGCGATCAACCGGCGCCAGTGCGAGGCGTTCGGGGACGTCCTGCGGGCCTATCCCGGCATTCCGGGCTCGCTCGCCAATTCCTCCGGCTGCTATCTCGGCGAGGGCGTCGCCAACGACCTGCTCCGGCCGGGCTACGCCATCTTCGGCGGCAATCCGACCCCGTGGCGGTCGAACCCGATGCAGCCGGTCGTCCGTCTCGAAGCGTCGATCGCTCAGGTCCGCGACGTCGCGGCCGGAGACGGCGCGGGCTACAATGCCCGCTGGCGCGCCCCCGGCCCGCGACGGCTCGCCACCCTCTCCATCGGCTATGCCGACGGGTATCCGCGCTCGGCGAGCGGGCGCGGCCATGCCCTCGTGGGCGGGGTGCCCTGCCCCATCGTCGGCCTGATCTCCATGGACCTCATCATCCTCGACGTCACCGACGCGCCCAGCGCCCGTCGCGGCGAACCCGCGATCCTGATCGGTGATTCCCTCGACGTGGACAGTGTCGGCCACGCCGCCGGCACCATCGGCTACGAAATCCTGACCGGTCTTGGTTCACGATATGTTCGTCGTTATGTAGAGTCCATCGACTGATCCGGCGATTCCACATCCACCTCCTCATCCTGAGGTGCCGAAGCGAAGCGTAGGCCTCGAAGGAGGGCTCCAGATGGCGCCGCCGGCCCTGGAGGCCTCCTTCGAGGACCGCTGACGCGGTCACCTCAGGATGAGGGAGCGGGTTGGATGGCCGTAGACTGTCGTCTGTGCTTCCTCAAAAGGCGATCATGGCCAAGATCCACCAGACCTTCGTCTGCCAATCCTGCGGCGCCGTCTACAATCGCTGGCGCGGGCGATGCGAAGCCTGCAACGGTTGGAACACGATCGTCGAGGAGACGGGTGCGAGCGGCCCGCAGGCCGGTCCGGTCAAGACGCGGCCGAGCCGGTCGCATGGGCGCATCTTCCCCCTCGAAGGGCTCACCGGCGAGGCGCGGGAGGCGCCGCGCATTCCCTCCGGCATCGGCGAACTCGACCGCGTGACCGGCGGCGGCTTCGTGCGCGGTTCGGTGATCCTGCTCGGCGGCGATCCCGGCATCGGCAAATCGACCCTGCTTATGCAGGCCACCGCCGCCATGGCGCGCACCGGCGAGCGCGTGGTCTACATCTCCGGCGAGGAGGCGGTGGCGCAGGTGCGCCTGCGGGCCGAGCGCCTCGGCCTGTCGAGCGCGGCGGTGGATCTCGCCGCCGAGACCAATGTCGAGGACATCGTCGAGACCCTGAGCCAGGGCCGCCCGCCGGCGCTCGCCATCATCGATTCGATCCAGACCATGTGGACGGAGACGGTGGAATCCGCCCCCGGCACGGTGACCCAGGTCCGATCCTCGGCCCAATCGCTGATCCGCTTCGCCAAGACCACCGGGACGGCGGTGATCCTCGTCGGGCACGTGACCAAGGACGGACAGATCGCCGGCCCCCGCGTGGTGGAGCACATGGTCGATGCCGTGGCCTCGTTCGAGGGCGACCAGGGCCATCACTTCCGTATTCTGCGCGCGGTGAAGAACCGCTTCGGCCCCACCGACGAGATCGGCGTGTTCGAGATGACCGATCGCGGCCTCGCCGAGGTGCCCAACCCCTCCGCGCTCTTCCTCGCGGGACGCGACCACGCGGCGCCGGGCACGGCGGTCTTCGCCGGCATGGAGGGCACGCGGCCCCTGCTGGTGGAGATCCAGGCCCTGGTGGCGCCCTCCTCCCTCGGCACGCCGCGCCGCGCCGTGGTCGGCTGGGATCCCAACCGACTGTCCATGGTGCTCGCGGTGCTGGAGGCCCATGGCGGCATCCGGCTCGGCACCCACGACGTCTATCTCAACGTCGCCGGGGGCCTGCGCATCACGGAGCCGGCGGCCGACCTCGCCGTGGCGGCCGCCCTGGTCTCGTCGCTGTCGGGCGCGGCCCTGCCGGGCGAGACCGTCTATTTCGGCGAGATCGGTCTCTCCGGCGCCATCCGCCCGGTGGCGCAGGCGCCGTCGCGGCTGAAGGAGGCGCTGAAGCTCGGCTTCGCCAAGGCCGTCACGCCGCAGGGCCGCAACGAAATCGGTGACAGCTCCCTGCCCACGGAGGCCCTGCGCCACATCGCCGATCTGGTGGCCGGCATCGCCAGCGGCGCGCCCAAACGCGGCCGGCCCGAGCGCAACCCGGCGCGGTACGAATACGAGGACGACGAGTGAGGCCGGGAAAGGGAGGACGTAGCGGAGGGTGACGGCCGAGATTCCGCAGGATATACAGGCGCGGCGGCGAGGGGGAGCCGCACGAGCCGGCGATCGTCAGCCCCTCTGCCCCGTGCGACCATAGCCTTAAATGCCGTTTTCCGTTCTCGATCTGGCCGTTCTCGGCATCGTCGTCATCTCGGCCCTGCTGGCCGCCGTGCGCGGGGCGACACGCGAGGTGCTGGCCATCGTCGCCTGGGTCGCCGCCGCGGCGGTCGCCTGGAAGCTCTATCCCCTGCTGTTGCCCACCGTGAGCCAGCACGTCTCCAACGCCACCGTGGCGCTGGTGGCCTCCATCGCGACGATCTTCCTCGCGACGCTCATCATCGTCTCGATCATCACGGTGAAGGTCTCCGACATGATCCTCGATTCGCGCATCGGCGCGATCGACCGGTCCCTCGGGCTCGTCTTCGGCGCGGGGCGCGGCTTCCTCATCTGCGTGATCGGCTGGGTGTTCCTGGCCTGGCTGGTCCAGGGCAAGATGCCCGATTGGGCGGCCCAGGCCCGCAGCCGTCCGATGCTCGAGAAATCGGGGGACGCCCTGGTTGCGCAGTTGCCCGAGAATCCGGAAGGGTTCCTCAAGCAGTTCAAGAAGTCCAAGGGCGATGCGGTCGACCCCGCCGAACCGGCGGCCGACGGCGATGCGGCACCCGCCCAACGCCGCACCGAGTCGCCGGCCCGGCGCTGACCTTCTCACGCAGCGCGTCTGATCTGCGTGGCATGCCGCTTGGTTGCTGGGCCAAGGCCGACTAAATGACGGCTTCTTGCAGGAAGCGGCCGTCGTCATAAAACGGTCGCAGGATGCAAGCCGGTCCGTGGACGGTGCCGAACTCGGCAGCGGCGGGCCACCTTAGGATCGCAGAACCAGATGTCAGCACGCAGCGCGAGCGCCCGCCATTCGGTCGACGTGGTGGATGGGCTGGACCGGGACGGGGACACGCTGCGCGAGGAGTGCGGCGTCTTCGGCATTTTCGGCCATCCGGACGCCTCGGCCATCGTGGCGCTCGGCCTCCACGCCCTCCAGCACCGAGGCCAGGAGGCGGCGGGCATCGTCTCCTTCGACGGGCACATCTTCCATTCCGAGCGCCGGCCCGGCCTCGTGGGCGATTCGTTCTCCGACCGCTCCACCATCGAGCATCTCGAAGGCTCGGCCGCCATCGGCCATGTGCGCTACTCGACGACGGGCGGCACGATCCTCCGCAACGTCCAGCCGCTCTTCGCCGAACTCGCCAGCGGCGGCCTCGCGGTGGCCCATAACGGCAACCTCACAAACGCCCTCTCCATCCGGCGCGACCTCGTCCGCGACGGCGCGATCACGCAGTCGACCTCCGACACGGAAGTGATCCTGCACCTCGCTGCCCGCAGCCGCGCGCCGCTCATCGTCGAGCGCTTCACCGAGGCACTGCGCCAGGTCCAGGGCGCCTACGCCATCGTGGCGCTCACCAACAAGAAGCTCATCGGCGCTCGCGATCCCCTCGGCATCCGCCCCCTGGTCATCGGCGAACTCGACGGTCGTTACATCCTCGCCTCCGAGACCTGTGCACTGGACATCATCGGCGCGAAGTTCATCCGCGACGTGGAGAACGGCGAGATTGTCGTCATCTCGGAGGAGGGCATCGAATCGATCCGGTTTGCGCCGGCGCAGCCCATGCGCCCCTGTATCTTCGAATACATCTACTTCGCCCGGCCGGATTCCGTGGTGAACGGCAAGAGCGTCTATTCCGTCCGCAAGAATATCGGCCACGAACTCGCCCGCGAATCCGCCACCGCCGCCGACGTGGTGATCCCGGTGCCGGATTCCGGCGTGCCGGCGGCGCTCGGCTTCGCGCAGGAGACCGGCCTGCCCTTCGAGATGGGCATCATCCGCAACCACTATGTCGGGCGCACTTTCATCCAGCCGACCCAGTCGGTGCGTGAGCTCGGCGTGCGGATGAAGCATTCGGCCAACCGCGCCGTGGTGGAGGGCAAGCGCATCGTCCTCGTGGACGACAGCCTCGTGCGCGGGACCACCTCGGTGAAGATCGTGCGGATGATGCGCGAGGCCGGCGCCAAGGAGGTGCATTTCCGCATCGCCTCGCCGCCGATCACCTATCCGGATTTCTACGGGATCGACACCCCCGAGCGCGAGAAGCTGCTGGCCGCCACTCATGATCTCGAAGGGATGCGCCGCTATATCGGCGCGGATTCCCTGGCCTTCCTGTCCATCGAGGGCCTGTACAAGGCCATGGGCGAGGAGAGCCGCAACGAATCCTGCCCGCAATATACCGATCACTGCTTCACGGGCGACTACCCGACCGGCCTGACCGACCTCGCCATCGCCGGGCCGAAGCGTCTCGCGATGCTCGCCGAAGCGGATTGATCCGACCTATGACGAAGCCCCTCGACGGCCGCATCGCCCTCGTCACCGGCTGCTCGCGCGGCATCGGCAGGGCGGCGGCCCTGGCCCTCGCCGAGGCGGGCGCGCACATCGTGGCCGTCGCCAGGACGCAAGGGGCACTGGAAGAGCTCGACGACGCGATCCGACAGGCGGGATCGAGCGCGACGCTCGTGCCCCTCGACCTCACCGATTTCGACGCGATCGACCGGCTGGGTCTCAGCATCCACGAGCGCTGGCGGAAGCTCGACGTGGTCGTGGGCAATGCCGGCATCCTCGGCAATCTCACGCCCCTCGGCCACGTGACGCCCAAGACCTGGTCGCAGGTGATGGACATCAACGTCACCGCCAACTGGCGCCTGCTGCGCTCGATGGACCCGCTGCTGCGGATGTCGGATGCGGGCCGCGCCATCTTCGTCACCTCCGGCGCGTCGCAGAAATGCAAGGCCTATTGGGGACCGTATTCGGTCTCGAAGGCGGCCCTCGATGCCCTGGTGCGGACCTATGCGGCGGAGACCGAGACGACGGCCATCAAGGCCATGCTCCTCAACCCCGGCCCTCTGCGCACCTCCATGCGCAAGGCGGCGATGCCGGGCGAAGACGAGACCACACTCAAGACTCCCGGCGACCTCGCTCCGCATTTCGTACGGCTCGCTAGCCCGGATTGGGATCAATCGGGCAAGATCTACGATTTCCCCAGCGACCGCGTGCTGACGCCGCAGATGGCGGCTTAGCTTCCCTGCCCCTCATAACCCCACCCGCCACCTCATCCTGAGGCGCCGAAGCGAAGCGCAGGCCTCGAAGGAGGGCTCCAGCACCCGCAGCGCGATCTGGAGCCCGCCTTCGAGGCCGCTTCGCGGCACCTCAGGATGAGGTCGGTGGAGGGAGTGACCCGCCTTCATCGAGGTTTCCATCATGATCGACGTTCGCTGCATCTGCGCCATCGGCCTGCGCGGCCAGTTGGGCCTCAACGGGCAGCTGCCCTGGGAGGGCAACACCGATCCGCTCTTCGTCGAGGACGTGACGCGCTTCTTCGCGCTGACCATGGGGCACGTGCTGATCGCCGGGCCGAAGACCGTGGCCTCGGTGCCGGACTTCGCCTTCAAGGATCGCACCGTCGACGTGATCCGCAGCCACGAGGACCCGGAGGAGGTGCTCAAGCGCTATCCGGGCCGGCGCATCTTCGTCGGCGGCGGCATCACGGTCTGGAACGTCTACGCCAAGTACATCCAGAACTGGGACATCACCCGCCTGCCCTATGACGGCGAGGCCGACCGCTGGTTCGACCCGGCCTGGCTGGTGGGCGGGGCGCTGCGGACCTGACGGCAACGACGACGCCTCCTGCGAGTTGATGCTAATCCACCGCAGGAAACCTCCATGACCGCGCACAGCTACCGTTTCGGCATCGAGGAGGAATATTTCCTGGCCGATGCCGAGACGCGAGGGACGCCGCGGCGGTCGGTGAAGCCGTTCCATACGGAAGCGAGCGAGCGTCTGCCCGAAATCGGGCGGGAGATGCTTCAGTGTCAGGTGGAGGTCTGCACCCCGCCCTCCACGGAGTTCAGCGAGGCGCGTGAGATCCTGGGACGCCAGCGCGACGCCCTCGGTCGTCTGGCGAAGGAGCACGAGCTTCTGCTCTTCGCCGCCGGCACCCATCCGGTGTCCGGTTGGGCGCGGCAATTGCCGACGAAGGGCGAGCGCTATCGCGGCATCCTGCGGGATGTGGGAATGGCGGGACGGCGGAGCCTGATCTGCGGCATGCATGTGCATGTGGAGGTGCCCGACCCGCAGGCGCGGGTGGACCTGATGAACCGGCTGCTGCCGTTCCAGCCGCTGCTGTTCGCGCTCTCGGCCTCGTCCCCCTTCTGGCAGGGCAAGCCGACGGGTCTCACCGCCTACCGGCTCAGCGCTTTCGGCGAGCTGCCGCGCACCGGCCTGCCGCAGCTTTTCTCGGACCCCGACGCCTATGAGCGCTACGTCCGTATCATGACGCGAGCCGGCTCGATCCAGGATGCGAGCTTCCTGTGGTGGTCCCTGCGCCCGTCGATCAAGTTCCCGACCCTCGAATTGCGGGTGGCGGATTCCTGCACACGGCTGGAGGACGCGCTCACGGTGGCGGCACTCTTCCGCTGCCTCGTGCGCTGTGTCGTGCGCCGGCCCGACCTCAACGCCGATCTCGACGGCGTTTCCCGCGCTTTGGCTGAAGAGAACCTGTGGCGCGCCCAACGCAGCGGCACGGAGGCCGAGATCATCGACGAGGCCAGCGAAGACGCCCTCCCCTTCGCCGACGCCCTCGACGCGATGCTGGCCCTCATCGACGCAGATGCCGACGCGCTCGGCTGCGGCGAAGAGGTGGAGCGGGCACGCACCATCGTTCGGGAGGGCACCAGCGCCGACCGCCAGATCGCGGTATTCGAAGCCGCCCGTGAGACGGGCCGCACCAATCGGCAGGGGCTGGACGACGTAGTCGATTGGCTGAGTGAAACGACCTGCGGGTCGTGAGGCTCAGCCCTTGTTCTCCTTGTCGAACGGGTTCTTCGAGGTGCGGAGCGACAACCGGATCGGCACGCCGGGGAGGTCGAAGGCCTCGCGCAGGTTGTTGACGAGGTAGCGGGTGTAGGATTTCGGCAGGCCGTCGAGCTGGTTGCCGAACAGGGCGAAGTGCGGCGGGCGGCTCTTCACCTGGGTGGCGTAGCGGATCTTGATGCGGCGGCTCGCCACCGCCGGTGGCGGGTTGCGCTGGGTCGCCTCGTTGAGCCAGTCGTTGATCTTCGAGGTGGAGATGCGCTTGTTCCAGACCTCGAAGGTCTCGGTGACGGCCTTCATCAGCGTGTCGATGCCGTCGCCGGCGAGGCCCGAGAGGGGCACGACGGAGACGCCGCGCACCTGCGGCAGCAGGCGGGTGCAATCCTCGCGCAGCTTCTTCAGCAAACCCGGCTGGTCGGCCACGAGGTCCCACTTGTTGAGGCCGATGACCAGGGCGCGGCCCTCGCTCTCGATGAGATCGACGATGGTCAGGTCCTGCTTCTCGAACGGGATCGTCGCGTCGAGGAGCACCACCACCACCTCGGCGAAGCGCACGGCCCGCAGGCCGTCGGACACCGCGAGCTTTTCGAGCTTGTCGTCGATGCGGGCCTTGCGGCGCATGCCGGCGGTGTCGTGGAGCTTGATGCGGCGGCCGCGCCATTCCCAGTCGAGGGAGATCGAATCCCGCGTGATGCCGGCCTCGGGGCCGACGAGCAGGCGCTCTTCGCCGAGCATCCGGTTGATCAGGGTCGACTTGCCGGCATTCGGGCGGCCGACGATGGCGACCTTGAGCGAGCGGTTCGACGGGTCGTCGTCGTATTCCTCGTCCTCGTCGTCGAGCTTGGGCAGGGCCTCGGTGAGCGCGTCGTGCAACTCGCCGATACCCTCGCCGTGCTCGGCCGAGAAAGGGATCGGGTCGCCGAGGCCGAGGGAGAACGCTTCGTAGGCGCCGGACAGGCCGGTGCCGCCCTCGGCCTTGTTGGCGACGAGCACCACCGGGCAGCCGGCGCGTCGCACCAGTTCGGCGAAGGGCTGGTCGGCCGGCAGGATGCCGGCGCGGGCATCGATGACGAACAGCACGACGTCGGCTTCGAGGATCGCGGCCTCGGTCTGCGCGCGCATGCGGCCGAGCAGCGAATCGGCATCGGCCTGTTCGAGGCCCGCCGTGTCGATGACGCGAAACACCAATCCGCCGAAGTTGACATCGCCCTCGCGCCGGTCGCGGGTCACGCCGGGGCGATCGTCCACGAGGGCGAGCTTCTTGCCCACCAGCCGGTTGAAGAGGGTCGACTTGCCGACATTCGGCCGTCCGACGATAGCGACGGTCGGCATGTCCATGGTGGTCTCGATTCAGTCGTCGTACGGAGAAAATTCGTCGTGCAGGCGGCGTGCCGGAACCGGCTCAGCGCGTCACGGGCGGGGGTGCGGCCGGCTCAGGCGCAGGGGCCGCGGTCACGGTGACCGGGCCGCCGGCCACGAGGGCGGCGTAGACCTCGATGCGCTGGCGAAGATTGGCCGGCGTCTGAGGATCGGAGATGATCTGGTCGAACCAGCGCCCGGCGGCATCGTATTCGCCGCGCTTCAGCGCCACGAGACCGAGCATTTCGCGGGCGGTGTGGCGGAACGCGCCGGCCGGGGCGGCGAGCCCCTGGAGGCTGGCGAGGGCCGGATCGGGGTTCGGCTGATCGAGGCGGATCAGGGCGGCGCGCAGGCGGGCGAGGTCGCGCAGGCCATCGTTGAGCTTGGTGTCGGCTGCCAGCGCATCGTACTCGGCAGCACCCGCGGTGGCGTCGCGCTTGGCGGTCTCGGTGGCGGAGCGGAAGCGGGCCAGCATCCGGTAGCCGCCGGGAGCCTCGGCCTCCAGCGCCTCGAAGGCCTTGTCGGCCTCGGCGCCCTTGCCGTCCTTGGCGAGGCGATTGGCGGCCTCGAACTTCTCGGACGCGGCTTCCGCGCGAACCCGCTGGTCGTGCTGCCAGTAGCGATAGCCGCCGACGCCGGCCACGACGAGAATCGCCACGGCGACGATGAGACCGCTGTAGCGCTTCCAGATCTGAGCGACCTGATCGCGGCGATAGTCTTCGTTGACCTCGCGGATAAACTCGTTGTTCTCGGCCATGTCGTCTCACGCCGACCGCGATACGATCGACGGCCTTGAGGAAAACCAAGCCCGGCGCCTAGCACAGCCAGGCCGGCTTGGCGACTGGCCATGCAGCCTGCTTCAGGCCGGGACAGGCCAAGCCGAGACGCCGATCACCCATTGATGCAGGTATTTGGCGAAGGCGAACCAGACGACGAAGCCGACCACGACCGCGATGGCGTCGTTGCGCCAGCCGGCCGGAGCCGCGACGGCGCCGTGCTGGGCGGCCACCGCACCGGCCGACAGGGCGCGGCGCTTGGCGCTGATCCGGGCGATCACCGCCCAGGCGAGGAAGCTGCCGAACAGCAGGATCGAGCCGAGGTCGCCATTGGCGAGGAGATGGGCCGTCGCCCAGATCTTCACCGCCAGCAGCATCGGGTGCTTGGCCCGCGCCCGGATATGGCCGGGCAGGTAGGCCGAGGCCAGGGCGATGAAGGCGAGGAGCGTCAGCAGCAGCGCGAGATGGCGCGTGAACACCGGCGGGTTCCAGACCTGGATGTAGCCATCCGCGCGGTATTGTCCGAAACCATAGGCGATGAGCACGATGCCGACGATCGACAGCACTGTATAGCCGAGCTTGAACCGGCTTTCGCCCAGCTCGTCGATGACGCCCGCGCGCTTCGTCCTCAACATGGAGAAGGCATGCGTGCCGAGGAACAGCACGAGGCCGAGGATGAGGATGAGCATGGGATGCCTTCGAATCGCGCCTGTGGATCGCGGGAGCCGCGCCAGGCCGGGTGAAGCAGACTGTAATTGTTCAAAACCCAAACTCGGGCCGATGTCCAGGCTCACCCGATGACGCGGCTCCTCGCCCTCCTCCTGCTCGTCCTGCTCCCCAACGGTGCGGCAGCGCGGTCCGAGCCGCCGCTCTCGGCGCTCACCCTCGTCGGTCCGCCGACGACGATCTTCAGGGCCGAGCGCGATGCCTGCGACGGGGCGGACGTGCCGGACGCCTCTGCCCGTGCCTTCCGCGACGCATCGGGCAGCGTCGCTCTGTTCGGGATGCATTACCGCAACCGGGCCCTGCGCGGTCCGAGCCTCGACCAGTTGAAGCTCGACTGCACCGTGGTGCTCGACTCCGGCGAGAAGGCCGATCCGGCGGCCTATGACGACCGCTCCTGGATCACGGCCACATGGACTGAGGACGGCAAGGCGGTCGCGGCCCTCCTCCACCACGAGTATCAGGCAAACGAGCACGAGGGCCGCTGCCGCTCGAAGGTCTATATCGAGTGCTGGTACAACACGATCGTCGCCGCCTCCTCCGGCGATGGCGGCCGCAGCTTTTCCCGCGCCAGGCCCCCCGTGGTGGTGGCGGGAGCGCCGTTCCGCCAGGAGGTGGGCCAGGGCCGGCAGCGGGGCTTCTTCAATCCATCGAACATCGTCGCGGACGGGCGCTGGCGCTACGTGCTGATCGCCACCACGGGCTGGTCGTCCGGCGGCGGCGAGCAATCCGCCGGGGCCTGCCTGTTCCGCACCGACACGCCCTCCGACCCGACGCGCTGGCGGGCCTGGACCGGGCTCGGCTTCACCGCCGCCTTCCCCGACCCCTACACCAAGCCGACCCTGCTCTCCGAACCGTGCAAGCCGCTGGAGCCGTTCGGCCTGCCCGTGGGCGCGGTGGTGCGCCATCGCGGCACGGGGGCCTGGATCGCCGTCTTCATGGCCGCGGCCGGCGCCAAGGTTCCGCAATCCGGTTTCTATTGGACGACGTCGCGGGATCTCCTCACCTGGGATCAGCCGCGCCTGCTCCTCGCCGGCGCCACGCTCTACGACGATCCCTGCGCGGCCAAAGGCGACCTAATCGCCTATCCGTCGATCCTCGATCCGCAGGCGACCGGCCGCAACTTCGACGATGTGGGCAACACCGCCCTCCTCACCTACGTGACGCTGCGCCGGGAGGGCTGCCAGGTGACCTCGGACCGCGACCTCGTCCGCCGGCCCCTAGCGATCAAGGTCTGGCCATGAGCCGGGAGCGCATCGTCATCACGGCCGGCCCCTATCCGGCGTAAGGCGGACTTCGTCACCGAGACCGTACCGGTGGAGACGACCTCCCGGCCCGGCGGCACCCCACGTTTCCGTGTCAGAACTTCACCAGTTCCACGCGCCGGTTCTTCGCCCTGCCCTCCTCGCTACCATTGGAGGCGACCGGGCTGGCGGCCCCGAAGCCCTTGGCTCTCAGCCGATCCTTCGCGACGCCCGACGCGATGAGCCTGGCCATCACCGCCCTGGCGCGGCCATCGGAGAGCGACTGGTTGTGCCCGGCGGAGCCGGTCTCGTCGGTGTAGCCGTTGATCGCCAATTTAAGACCGGGATTCGTCTTCAGCAGGCTCGTTACCGCTTCGATCTGAGCCGCGGAATCCGGCAGGATCTCGGTCTTGTCGGTGGCGAAGTTGACATGGATCACCGCCCGACCGGTCTTGTCGATGTCCTGCTTCAGCTGATCGGCGGGCAGCAGGGAGGCGGTCTGGGCGAACGGCTTCGTCTCGAGGATGGTCCAGCTCGCGCTGTTGCTGCCGGGCACGAAATGCACCCAGATCTGCTTGTCCGGACGGCGGATCACCCATGTCTGCGTCGGTTCGTTGAAGACGTCGCCAAGCCCGTCATACATGCCCATCGTGACCTCCTCCGGCAGGGTATCGGTCATCGCAGCGGGGATCTTGCTGTCGGCAAGTTTCCGACCGCCGGCCTGGGTCAGCACGGCTTCGATGTTCTTCTTCAACTCGTAGGACGAATAGGTTTTGCCGTCCTCGGTGCTGATGAGGGACAGGAACACCTTGCCGTCGACGTCGTGGAGCGCGGTGCCCGTCCAGAACGGGAAATGCCCGAAATCGCGCGTCTTGGGCGGGTTCATCGGCTGATAGCCGGCTGGCAGCGCGAAATAGGGAAAGCGGCCGAGGGGCACGGTCGAGACGGGGATGTCGTCGAGCGCCACGGCGCCCGGTATGGTCCCGCCCCCGGGAGACGGTGGACCCGCGAGCGGCTCGGCCCTGCTTTCGCTCGCGGCCCATGTCAGAGCCAGCAGAATCCAGGCCAGTGTCAGTACTTTCATCATCTACTCCGGCAGGATGACGGCGCCGACGGTCCGGGCCACCGTCGACGGGTTCGCGGGAAGGCGGGGCCTTCAAGGGGCGAGAGATGCCACGCCTACACCCGGCGTCGAGTCGGACGGATGTCCGATGGACCCCGACCGCCCCCTTAGCCGACCACGCGACCTTGCTGCCCGCTCTCGCTCTAGATATTTTACTGGAGATGTCCGGAGCCGATGATGGAAAGCTCGCAGAAACGCGCCATCCGGAAATATCGCTCGCGCCTTGGCGAGCGCGGCCTCGCGCGTTTCAAAGTGCTTGGCCGGGACGCAGATCGCGACCTCATCCGGTCGCTCCCCAGACGCCAGTCCGAGGACACGTCCGAGGCCTCGAAGCTTCGCGCGACCGTCAGCCAGTCGATCGCTCGCGCTCCGGCCAAGACTCGACGTATCCTTGCCGCCTTACGGCGCTCGCCGCCGGTGAATGCGGAACTAGATCTTTCCCGCCCCCGTGAAGAGGGACGTAAGGTCGACCTGTGACGCGCTATCTCTTGCACACCAACATCATCAGCAACCTCGTCAAGCGGCTTGTGGAACGATCCGGCGCAATGTCGGTGGAGACTGACATCACTCCCACTCGATCGTGCCGGGCGGCTTCGAGGTGATGTCGTAGGTCACCCGGTTGATGCCCTTGACCTCGTTGATGATGCGGGTGGCGACGCGGCCGAGGAAGGCCATGTCGAAGGGGTAGAAATCCGCCGTCATGCCGTCGACCGAGGTCACGGCGCGGAGCGCACAGACGTGGTCGTAGGTGCGGCCGTCGCCCATCACGCCCACCGTCTTCACCGGCAGGATCACCGCGAAGGCCTGCCAGATCGTGTCGTAGAGCCCGGCCTTGCGGATCTCGTCGAGATAGATCGCATCGGCTTTGCGCAAAGCCTCCAGCTTCTCGGCGGTGATGGTGCCGGGGCAGCGGATGGCGAGGCCGGGGCCGGGGAAGGGGTGGCGGCCGACGAAGGCCTCGGGCAGGCCGAGCTCCTTGCCGAGCACCCGGACCTCGTCCTTGAACAGCTCGCGCAGGGGCTCCACGAGCTGCATGTTCATGCGCTCGGGCAGGCCGCCGACATTGTGGTGGCTCTTGATCGTCACCGAGGGGCCGCCGGTGAAGGACACGCTCTCGATCACGTCCGGGTAGAGCGTGCCCTGGGCCAGGAAGGCCGCGCCGCCGATCTTCTTCGCCTCCTCGTCGAACACGTCGATGAACAGGCGGCCGATGGTCTTGCGCTTGATCTCCGGGTCGCTGACGCCCTCCAACTCGCCGAGGAACAGCTCCTGCGCCTGAACATGGACCAGGGGGATGTTGTAATGGTCGCGGAACAGCCGCACGACCTCGTCGGCCTCGCCCATGCGCAGCAGGCCGTGATCGACGAAGACGCAGGTCAGCTGGTCGCCGATGGCCTCGTGGATCAGCACCGCCGCCACCGAGGAATCCACGCCGCCCGACAGGCCGCAGATCACCCGCTCCTTGCCCACCTGGGCGCGGATCTTGGCGATGGCCTCCTCGCGATAGGCGCCCATGGTCCAGTCGCCGGTGCAGCCGGCGATGTCGCGCACGAAGTTGCGGATCAGCAGGGCACCGTGCGGGGTGTGCGCCACCTCCGGGTGGAACTGGACGGCGTAATAGTTGCGCGACTCGTCGGCCACCGCCGCGAAGGGCGCGTTCTTCGACAGGGCGACGGTGGTGAAACCGTCGGGGAGCTTGGTCACACGGTCGCCGTGGCTCATCCAGACCGGATAATGCTCGCCCACATGCCAGACGCCCTTGAACAAGGGACAGTCCGAAATGATCTCGATCTCGGCGCGGCCAAATTCGGCGTG
This sequence comes from Methylobacterium sp. WL19, assembly GCF_008040005.1. Lineage (NCBI taxonomy): Bacteria > Pseudomonadati > Pseudomonadota > Alphaproteobacteria > Hyphomicrobiales > Methylobacteriaceae > Methylobacterium > Methylobacterium sp. WL19. The sequence goes on along the minus strand of NZ_VRVC01000002.1, from coordinate 11,870 downwards.
GTGCCCGCCCTCGACCTCGCCGCCGAGCTGGGCCGCCATGGTCTGCTGGCCGTAGCAGATGCCGAAGACCGGCACGCCCGAATCGAACACCACCTGGGGCGTGCGGGGCGAGGCGTCGCTCGTCACCGATTCGGGGCCGCCGGACAGGATCACGCCCTTGGGCTTCGACTCGGCGAAGGCCTCCGCCGCCTTGGTGAAGGGGACGATCTCGCAATAGACCCCCTCCTCGCGCACCCGCCGCGCGATGAGCTGGGTCACCTGGGAGCCGAAATCGACGATGAGGATCTTGTCGTGGTCGGTATTCATGGATCGGAGTTAGACGAGGCCCTGCCGCCGTGCAACGCGCAGGTTCCGCAGGGCGCGCGCCGCCCACATGCATCGGGCGCGCCCATCGCCCGTTGGCTCACGCACGGAGGAAGCCGCGTCGGCGCATCCAGGTGAGGAACAGGCCGGACCAGGCCGCCGCCGGGGAGCCGGGCACACCGAGGCCGAAACCGTGGCCGCCGCGCTCGAACAGGTGCAATTCGGCGGGCACCAGGGCGCCGCGCAGGGCGGCATACATGAGCAGGCTGTTGTCCACCACGGCGATGGGGTCGTCGGCGGCCTGGGCGAGGAAGGTCGGCGGCGCCTTCTCGCGCACATGCGTCTCCACCGAATAGGCCGAGGCCTTCACCGGATCGGGCGGGTCGCCTGCGAGGATGCGCCTCGTGGAGGTCCGGTCGAAGGGCGGAAGCAGGGTGATGACGGGGTAGATCAGCCCCGCGAGCTCGGGCCTGGCCGAGAGCGCATCGCTGGCGTCGAGCCCGGCATAGGTCTCCGCCGAGGCGCGCATGGCCGCCTCCCCCATCAGGTGGCCGCCGGCGGAAAAGCCGAGCACGCCGACCCGTTCGGGGTCGATGCCGTAGGTCACGGCCCCCGCGCGGACGAGGCGGAGTGCCCGCTGCACGTCCTGGAGCGGCGCGTCGGCACCGGCCGCCCAGCCCTCGCCGGGGAGGCGGTAGATCAGCACGAAGGCGGTGATGCCCACGGTGGCGAGCCAGCGCGCCACCGGTATGCCCTCGTTGCCGATGTCGATGCGGCGATAGCCCCCGCCCGCCGCGACGAGCAGGGCCGCCCCGTTGGGTTTGGGCGCGCGCATGACGAGGAGGCAGGGCCGCGCAACGTTGCTGATCACCCCGTCGCGGCTCTCGTCGAACCGCCCATCCGCCGCGATGGGACCGCCGCCGCCGGGGGGCAAGCCGGGCCACAGGTCGATCACGTCGAGATTCGTGCCCGGAGCCGGAACCGTCTCCGCGCGGGCCTGCGCACCGCCGGACAGCATCGCCGCGGCTGCGGCGACCAATGTCCGGCGGTCGAGGCGCATCAGCCGCGTCGTTCCAGGGTGGCGACGTAGAAGCCGTCCGTGCCGGTGAGGGCCGGGCTCATCTGCAGGCCGTGCTCGGTGAACCGCACCACCCCGGCGAGGCCCGGCGCATGGTCGGCGGCGACCGTCTCGGCCGGCAGGACCGTCAGCCCGCCATTCGCCCGTGCGAGGATGCCGTCGATGGCCCCGTCGTTCTCCTCCCGCAGCAGGGAACAGGTGATGTAGGTGATCCGCCCTCCCGGCCGCACCAGGCGGGCGGCCCGGTCGAGCACCTCGGCCTGGTCCGTGACGCGGGCGCTGAGGGAGCCGGGGCGCAGGCGCCATTTGGCGTCGGGATTGCGCCGCCACGTCCCCGTGCCGGTGCAGGGCGCGTCGACCACCACCCGGTCCACGGTGCCGTCGAGGTCGCCGAGCACGTCGGCCCGCGCGCGTCCGCCGCGCGGGGTGCGGATCTCGGCCTCGGCACCGGAGCGGCGCAGCCGGTCGTGGATCGGCGCGAGCCGGCGCGGATCGTCGTCGGTGGCGATGAGGCGTCCCTCGTTCCGCATCATGGCCGCGAGGGCGAGGGTCTTGCCACCGCCGCCCGCGCAGAGATCGACCACGGTCTCGCCCGCGCGCGCACCGGTCAGAGCGCCGGCGATCTGCGAGCCCTCGTCCTGGATCTCGTACCAGCCGTCGAGGAATTCCGGCTCCACATGCAAGGCGGGACCGCGACCGTCCTCGCCGATGGGAATGCGCAGGCCGTTCGGCGCATGCGGCGTCACCGCCGGCGCCAGATGCGCGAGCCCGGCCAGGGCCGTCTCGCGGTCGCGCTTGAGGGTGTTGATGCGGATGTCGAGGGGCGCGCGGCGGGCGAGCGCGCGCAGTTCCTCGAGCAGGGTATCGCCGAACAGGTGGCCGAGGGAGGGCAGGATCCAGTCCGGCACGTCGCCGGCCACATGGGGCGGTGCCTCGGCGAGCGAGCCCTCGGCGATGGCCGTGCGCTCGGCATCGGTCAGGGGATCGGGCGCGAAGCGCTCGCCCGAGAACAGCTCGGCGATGGTGGGCGCCGCGAGTCCGTGCTGCAGCCGCAGCATGCCGATCAGGATGGCGCGCGGGGTCTCGTCCCCCATCACCCAGGCGGAAGAGGCCCGGCGGCGCAGGGCGTCGTAGACGAGGCTCGCGATGGCGGCGCGGTCGCCGGAGCCGGCGAAGCGGTGGGCGAGGCCCCAATCCTTGAGGGCGTCCGCGGCCGGTCGGCGCCGACCGGCGATGTCGGCGAGCACTTCGATGGCGGCGGAAAGGCGAGCGGGAGGGGTCAGGATGAAATCCTCAGGGTTAGGGAAGCGTGACCGGTCACGGCCACCGCCGCGATACGGTCACGCTTTGAGCGGGTGTCCGACACAATACAGCCGAGCTTCCGGCGCGATCGGCCGTCAGACAGGCAGGGCGCCAGACTCGTCTCGTGCCCTTGCTGCGCCCGAGCCCGCTGCGTCAACGTCCGGAGCCTCGCAATCGTCATGTACCCCATCGTCCAACTCACTCTCGCGGGCCTCGTCCTGCTCAGCGTCGCCGCCTGCTCCACCGCGCCCGCCGTCGACCTGACGCCGCCGCCGCAGCGCCCCTACGATGCCAAGACGCAGCTCGAATACGGCAACCCGCCGCCGCCTCCCCCGGCTCCGCGCTACTGAGCGTCCGCCTTTCCGGGGCCGCCGCTCAGGCGGCCTCGCGGGCGCGGCGGTTCTCGTAGGCCTTGAGATGGGTGTAGGCCCGGTCGAGCATCGGGTGCGCCCCGTCGCGGCTGCGGGCGATGAGATCGCCGATGATGTGATCGGCCTCGATCCGCGCCTTGTTCTCGATGTCGCGCAGCATCGAGGCGGTGAAGGCCGAGCCTTCCGCGGTGAGACTCGTGCGCGTGTTCTGCATCACCTTCTCCCGCGGGGCGTAGCCGGCATCTTCGGCGATCCGGCGGCACTCCTCCATCAGCGCCTCGATGAGGGCGAGGCCGCCCGGCGCGGCGACGATGTCGCCGATGGTGGCCCGCATTAGGCAGGTCGCCCCGGCGAGTGTCGCCAGGAACGTCCACTTCTCCCACATTTCCAGCACCATCGCCTCGCTGAGGCGAGCCTGGAACGCGACGCCCTGCATCAGCGCCTCGATCCGCTCCACCCGCTCCGAGCGCCCCCCTGCCCGCTCGCCAAAGGTGAGGGAATGGAGCGGGCTCATCATGCGGATCTCACCGTCGCCCCGCACCGTCGCCACGATGGCGCAGGACCCGCCGAGGACATTCTCCGGTCCGAAGGCGGCGTCGAGGGCGTCGAGATGGCGCAGGCCGTTGAGGACGGGCAGCACCAGCGTCGCGGGGCCGACGGCCGGGGCCACGTCCGCGATGGCTCCGTCGAGGTCGTAGGCCTTGCAGCTGAGGAGAACGAGATCGAAGCGTCCGCCCTTGCCCGCCGCGAGATCGGCGGCGGTGAGGGTCGGGGGCTCCGCGATATGGATGTCGCCGGCCGGGCTCTTGACCCGAAGCCCCGAGGCGGCGAGCTTCTCGGCTCGCGCAGGCCGCACGAGGAAGGTGACGTCCCGACCGGCCTCCACGAGACGCGCCCCGAAATATCCACCGGTGGCACCGGCGCCGACGACGAGCACGCGCATGGGACGATCCTCAATCTCGATGAGCGTCCCTCTTTATCGGACGAGGGAGGCGGTTTTCCAGGCGTGCGTTCAAATTCCGATCGGCGCGAGAAAGATGCGCACCGCGAAGACGATCCACATCGCCAGCAGCACCAGCGCCCCGAGCGTATAGGCGCGAAAACGGAAGGGGACGTGGTTCGAGGTGACGTAGACGCCCGCATGGACGGCGCGCGACGCCACGAAGATCCAGGCGAGTACGACGAAGAGCAGATCGGCCTTCTTCGTGTAGAGTGCCAGCGGCACCAGGGCGAAGAACAGCACCGGCAGCTCGAACTGGTTGGAGAACGCGTTGGCGGCCTGTTGCGCGCGGGGCTGCCAGTTGCGCTGCCCCATCGAGACGTCGCCGGCCGTCACCGCACCCGCCTTGATCTCGGCCAGGCGCACCCGTCCCAGCCAGAACATCAGCACGAAGATCAACAGAACTTGCGCGAAGACGGGGGCGAGGATGGCCTGGACGGTCATGGAGGATCCCGATGCGGCGGCGTCAGCGCCCGAGGGCGACGAGGCCGAGATGCGCGACGAGGATCGCGCAGCCGAGGAAGTTGATGACGAAGACCCTGCCCCTGAGCGGCACGTCGTCGGTGAGCGTCTGGACGGCGGTATGGATCACCCGGCCGGCGAAGAAGAGCCAAGCGGCGGCGACATCGACCCAGGTCACCCGGTCGAGGGCCGCGAGCAGGGCGACGCAGGCGAAGACGATGACGGGAAGTTCGAACTGGTTGGAGAGGTTGCGGGTGATGCGCGCGATCGCCGGAGGCTCGTCGCGGCCGAACTCGAAACAGCCGAACCCCACCTCACCGCGACGCACCGCCAGCAGGCGCGCCACGGAGAGCCAGACATAAAGGCCGAAGGTGAGCCCGATCTGCGCCAGCACGGGCCAGAGCACGAGATGGCGCGGATCGGACATCGGACCGGGCTCAGGCGCGGCTGGGGTAGTTCGGGCTCTCGCGGGTGATGGTCACGTCGTGGACGTGGCTCTCGCGCAGGCCCGCATTGGTGATGCGGACGAACTGCGCCTTGTCCTGGAACTCGGGGATGGTCGGCGCGCCGACATAGCCCATGGCGGCACGCAGGCCGCCGGCGAGCTGGTGCAGCACCGCCGCCACCGGCCCCTTGTAGGGCACCTGACCTTCGATTCCCTCGGGGACGAGCTTGTGGGTGTCGCTGACCTCGGCCTGGAAGTAGCGGTCGGCCGAGCCGCGGGCCATGGCCCCCACCGAGCCCATGCCGCGATAGCTCTTGTAGGAGCGGCCCTGGTGCAGGAACACCTCCCCCGGCGCCTCGTCGGTTCCGGCCAGCAGCGAGCCCAGCATCGCCACGGAGGCGCCGGCCGCGATGGCCTTGGCGAGATCGCCAGAGAACTTGATGCCGCCATCGGCGATGACCGGTACGTCGGCCCGGTCGGCGGCCTCCACCGCTTCCATCAGGGCGGTCAGCTGGGGCACGCCGACGCCGGCCACGATGCGGGTGGTGCAGATCGAGCCCGGGCCGATTCCGACCTTGATCGCGTCCGCGCCGGCATCGATGAGCGCCTGGGCCCCGTCGCGGGTGGCGACGTTGCCGGCCACCACCTGAACGGCGTTGGAGAGCTGCTTCACCCGGCGCACGGCATCGAGCACCTTGATGGAGTGGCCGTGGGCGGTGTCGACCACGATCACGTCGCAGCCTGCATCGATGAGACGCTCGGCCCGCTCGAACCCGCTATCGCCCGTGGTGGTGGCGGCGGCGACCCGCAGGCGGCCCTGCTCGTCCTTCACGGCGCCGGGATAGGCCACCTGCTTCTCGATATCCTTGACCGTGATCAAGCCGATGCAGCGGTAATGGTCGTCGACCACGAGGAGCTTCTCGATGCGGAACTGGTGAAGCAGGCGCTTGGCCTCCTCCTGGTTCACGCCCTCGCGCACGGTGATGAGCCGGTCGCGGGTCATCAGCTCGGCGACGGTCTCGGAAGGGTTGGTGGCGAAGCGCACGTCGCGGTTGGTGAGGATGCCGACGAGCTTGCCGCGCGAGCCGTTGGGGCCGCGCTCCACCACCGGGATGCCGGAGATGCGGTTCTGCTTCATGAGCGAGAAGGCGTCGGCCAGGGTCTCGTCGGGATGGATGGTGATCGGGTTGAGCACCATGCCCGACTCGTATTTCTTGACGAGGCGGACCTGCTCGGCCTGCTCGTGCGGCTCGAGATTGCGGTGGATGACGCCCATGCCGCCGTTCTGGGCCATGGCGATGGCCATCGGCGCTTCGGTGACGGTGTCCATGGCCGAGGCCAGGATCGGCATGTTGAGGTGGATCGTGCGGGTCAGTCGCGACGCGACGCTGACCTCGGTGGGCATCACCGAAGATGCGGCGGGACGGAGAAGCACGTCGTCGAAGGTCAGGCCTTCGATGATGGAATCCGCGGTGATACGAGCCATGTGCCAACTCCCGAAACGGTGAGAGGCGCCGGGCTGTAACAGCCGTCGACGCCGAATGCGTTGGCACGGCGCAGTATCATGGGGCCGGACCCTGCGCAAAGGCAGGATCGCGGCATCGCAATGGAAAACTCAGTTGATCGTGTCGCGGGGGCCCTTGTCGGTCCATTCCGGCGGCAGGCCGAGATAGTCGCCGACCATGCCGTCGATGCCGGGCGCGCGGCCGAACTGCTCGCAATCCGGGTCGAGCGGAGCCTCGCCGAGGGTGGTGACGCGGATGCGGTCCCAGCTCGGAATCGCCAGCGGCTCCTTGAACGGGTCGCGCCCGGTGACGAGCAACGTGCCGAAATCCTGGCCGAATTCGCCGGCCAGATCGTAGGCGTCCCCGGCCGCCGAGAAGCGCGCCTGGTTGGTGAAGGCGTTGGCGCCGCCGCCCCAGATCATCGCCGCCCGCTGCTGGTGACGGCTATCGAGGGCCTCGGCCTCGATGGTGATGCTGCCGAGACCGATCGGGATGCGCGGGATCGGCACGCGGCCGACAGCGGTGGCGAAGCCGACGCCGAGCTGGGACGCGATGGTGATTCCCGCCGAGGTGGCGATGGTCGCGCCGGCCGCCGGGACGTTGGTGAGTTCGACACGGGTGACGGCGGACCGGATCGTGAGGTCGGCCTTCTTGGTGGAGACCACGTCGTAGCGCAGCGACAGCTCGTAGCAGAGGGCGCGGTCGGCCGCGTTGGCGATCAGCCGGCGCTCGACGCTGTTGAGACCGGGGCCGGAGATCGATTCCGGAAACGCCGCCGGGATGATGCGGACCGTCCGCGTCGCCGCGAGGGTCGGCTGATCGGCGTAGAGCTTCGCCCCGGTGGCCACTTCGGTGCTTCCATTGAGGCGGTCGTAGCGGGTGAGCGACCCCGTCTCGTTGAGAATGACGGTGCCGCAACCGGCGACCATGAGCAGCAGGCCCAGAGCCCCACCGATGAGGGGCGAGCGTCGACAGGTTTCGAACCGCGAGGGCATTCAATATCTTTCGCGCAAAATGGCGGCGGTGGCTCGCTCGACCGACGTGATACGAGACAGCCGAATTGTTGCTGAGCTTAAGGCCGTATCGACGCCCCCGAAAGGCGGCCATGCCGGCCTGACCACTTGAAGCCCGCACCTGTGGCTCGTGGGTCACGGTCGTCCACCACGTGCGACACCGCACGTGTCATCCACAGAGACCATCATTTGTGTGCATGTTCGTTCGAGAGCCGAGTTGCGCCCCCTCGACGGCGTGACGGAACCGGGCGGCTTCGTCCGCGCTACCTACGCGATCCCCATGCGCCCATCACAGATCGTTCCCCTCGTCGTCGCTACCGCGCTTTTCATGGAGAACACCGATTCCACGGTGATCGCCACCGCGCTGCCGGCCATCGCCCGAAGCCTCGGCGAGGATCCGATCGCCCTGAAACTGGCGCTGACCTCCTATCTCGTGAGTCTCGCGATCTTCATCCCGATCAGCGGCTGGATGGCCGACCGCTACGGTGCGCGCACGATCTTCCGCGCCGCCCTCGTGGTGTTCATGGCGGGGTCGCTGGCCTGTGCCGCGTCCGATTCGCTCGGCGCCTTCGTCGCCGCGCGCGCGTTCCAGGGCATCGGCGGAGCGATGATGGTGCCGGTCGGCCGTCTCGTCATCCTCCGGGCGGTGCCGAAGAGCGAACTCGTCAGCGCCCTCGCCTACCTGACGATCCCGGCCCTGATCGGACCGATCATGGGGCCGCCTCTGGGAGGGTTGATCACGACCTATCTCGATTGGCGCTGGATCTTCTTCATCAACATACCGATCGGGCTGGCCGGAATCGCGCTCTCGACGATCTATTTCGAGAACATCCGCGAGCCGTCCCGGCCGCCCCTCGACGTCCTCGGGTTCCTGCTCTCGGGAGCCGGCCTCGCCACCTTGATGCTCGGCCTCGCCTCCCTGGGGCGCCACCTCCTGCCGGATTACGTCTCGTGGGGGTGTCTCGGCGGCGGCGTGATCCTGCTCGCGCTCTATCTCGCGCATTCGCGCCGGGTCGAGCATCCGGTGATCCGCCTCGATCTGCTGAGGTACCCGACCTTCCGCGCGGCGGTGACCGGCGGCAGCCTGTTCCGCATCGGCACAGGGGCGATCCCGTTCCTGTTGCCGCTGATGCTGCAAATCGGCTTCGGACTCGATCCGCTGCAATCGGGACTGCTCACCTTCGCCGCGGCGGCGGGCGCGCTCCTCATCAAGATCATCGGGCCGCGCATCCTGCGCGCCTACGGTTTCCGCCGGGTGATGCTGTTCAACGCCGTCGTGGCCTCCTGCTTCCTGGCAGTGAACGGCCTGTTCACCGCGCAGACGCCGCATTGGATCATCATCGGCATCCTGCTCGTCGGCGGCTGCGTGCGCTCGCTTCAATTCACCTGCGTCAACGCCATCGCGTATGCCGATCTCGACAAGCGGGAGATGAGTTCGGCGACGAGTCTCGCGAGCGTCGCGCAGCAATTGTCCCTCAGCCTCGGCGTCTCCATCGGAGCCCTGGCCCTGGAGACGGCCGCCGCGCAGCATGGCCGCACGACCATCGAGGCCGGCGATTTCTGGCCCGCCTTCCTCACCGTCGCGCTGATCTCGTCCGTCTCCCTCCTCGCCTTCCTGCGGCTGAAGCCGGATGCGGGCGCGGAGGTGTCGGGTCAGCGCCTGGCGTCGAAGGGCGTTTAGGCCGCCGCACGGCTCGACGGCCGGGCGGGGCTACGCTTCGGTCCCTTGGCGGATTTCGCATTGGCGTTGGCCGATTGCGGCCGGGCGGGAGCGGGCGCCTCCCGGGTCGAGCGGCGCCAGCCCTGCCAGCTCCATGCGCCCGGACCGGCCAGCGCGTAGATGAGGAAGCCGCCGGCCAGGCCGAGATCGGCGAGGAACAGGGTGCGCTCGGTCATCGCCGCCGCGCCGGAATAGGCCCAGAACCCGTGCAGCATCACCGCCATCGCCACCGCGAACCCCGCCAGGGCGAAGCCGGTGATGCGGGGCAGGACACCGAGGATGAGCGCCAGCGGCCCGAAGACCTGAACCACCACGGCCGCCGTGGCGACGGCATTGGGAGACGGCATCCCGGCCCCGGCCAGCGCGAGCGCGAAACCCGAGACGTTGAGCGCACGCGCGATGCCGGTGGGCAGCAGCGCCGCCGCCAGCAACAGGCGCGACGCAAGGAGGATTCCGTCCTGGCTCCGACCGAACACGCGCGAACTCCGTCCCTGACCCCATCGAGGTCGGAAGAATGCGAGTGAGCGACTGAAGACGGCGTTAAAGCTTGGAGCCGGCGCTCACTCGCCCGGGGAGCGACGCTCCGCCTTCGCCAGCGAGCGCTCATGCAGCAGAACTGCGAGCCAGCCGAGGCCGACGGCGAGTAACGGCGTGAAGACGAAGGCGATCGCGTAGGAGGCGCTCATCGAGCGAACTCTTTTGGGATCGCCCGCCGTCAAGAGAAAGATAGGCGAGGCGCGCGTTGAGTTCAACTTATGGTCGCTGTCGAACCGGTGCGGTCCTCAACCCGACACCCCACCTCGGAACAACCGCCCGCGCTCGGTCCAAGCGACCACGAGTAGCGCCGATCCGCCGAGGCCGGCATAGCCGAGGCCGAGGGGCAGCACCGTGCCGTCGAAGGCGTGGCCGATGATGAAGCCGCAGAAGGCGCCGAGGATGGTGGTGTAGAATCCGAGGAAGGACGAGGCCGTGCCGGCGATCTCGCCGAGGGGCTGCAGGGCCAGCGCGTTGAAGTTCGGCATGGCGAAGCTGATCATGAACTGGTTGCCGGCGAGCACCGTGAGGAACAGCCACAGCGGCGGATGCCCGGCATAGGCGAGGCCGATTCCGACCTGGGCCAGCGCCACCGCCACGAACAGGGTGAGGCCTACATGCGAGAGCGGCCGCATCCCGAGGCGCCGCACCAGACGGGCATTGACGAGGGTGGCCGCCCCCATGGCGCCGGCCACCAGGGCGAAGGCGAGCGGGAACAGGGCCCCGAGCCGGTAGAGCCCTGTATCGAAGAGCTGCTGGGCCGAGCCGACATAGCCCATGATGCAGCCGGTCAGCAGCCCGAGGGCGGTGGCGTAGCCGACCGCCACGCGGGTGCGGAAGGTCAGGGAGACCGCCTGCCCGATCGACCGCAGGGAGAGCGGACGCCGAAATTCCGGATGCAGCGTCTCCGGCATGCGCCAGGAGAACCAGAGGGTGAGGATTCCGGCCAGGGCCAGCATGGAGACGAAGACGTAGTGCCAGGAGCCGAGCAGCAGCATCGCCCCGCCGATGGCGGGCGCGATCATCGGCACGATGAGGAACACCATCATGATCAGCGACATGACGCTGGCCATCTCGCGCCCCGAATAGCGGTCGCGCACGATGGCGGTGGAGAGGACGCGCCCGCCCGCCGCCCCGATTCCCTGGATGACGCGGGCGGCCAGCAGCCATTCGAAGGACGGCGCGACCATGGCGAGGCCCGTGCCCGCGCCGTAGACCGCCAGACTCCCGAGCAGCACCCGCCGGCGCCCCAGCGCATCCGAGACCGGCCCGTAGACGATCTGGGCGACGCCGAAACCGATCATGTAGACGTAGACGAGAAGCTGCAGCGCATTCGGGTCGGCGACCGAGAACCGTGCCTGGATCGCGGGGAAGGCCGGCAGCAGATTGTCGATGGAGATGGCGGTCACGGCCATCATCAGGGCGACGATACCGACGAATTCGCCGAAGCCCGGGCCGTTCCAAGCCGGACCGCCCTGCGGAAAAGCCCGTTCCGTTACCGGCCGGCCGCTCGGCGGAACCGGCCTCAAAGGTGCAGTCACTGGTCCTGAGCCTCGCTGCGGTCGCCGGCTCCTGCGCCGGCGACGTCGTGATGGAAAGTCAGCGGCCCGACCTCCGGTTGCACGAGCCCTTCGCGGACCGCCATTCCCGGAGGCCGGGCTCGGCTCGGTGGGGTGCTACTGCCCGCCGCCCGCCATCTGACCGAGCTTGTCGATGTTCTTGGTGACGAGGGCGATGTTGCCGTCGGAGGGCTTGGTGGGCTCGCCGGCGGCGATCGCCTCGTTGATGTCCTTCAGCGCGGCGGCCTTGTCCTTGGGCTTCATCTTCGTATCGGCCTCGATGGCGGCGACCTGCTTCTTCAGCAGCGGCACGACGCCGACATAGGTCTTCGTCTCGGGGTCCACGCCGTCCAGCACCGCCTCGACGCTGTCGGCCGCGTCCTGCAGGTCGTCGACGCTGGCAAAACCGTTCTTCTTCGCGATGGCCACGGCCTGGGCCTGGACCTTCGGATCGGGCTTGTCCGCGTTGCCGGCAGGGAGTTTCGCCAGTTCGGGCTGCGCCGCCACGAGGCCGTCGATCAGCGCCTGGGTCAGGGCGACCTCCTTCTGCTCCTCGGCCTCGGGGGCCGGGGCGGGAG
>NZ_VRVC01000029.1:0-43067 GCF_008040005.1 Methylobacterium sp. WL19 | reverse complement strand
AGCCCGGGCCAGCGGGCCGGTTGCCCTCCCTGGACCGGCGTTGCCGAGGGAGAGGCCGCGCCATCCCCGGCGGCGAGGCCCGAGAGACGCTCACGGGCGATGGCGACCGTCTCGCGGGCCCTGTCGCCGAACGAGGCACCGATGCGCATGCCGCGTTCGCGCAAACTCGGTTGCGGGCTCGAGCCCTGCCCGCCGGTGGGGCGATCCGCCAGGGAGTGACGGATGGTGCTCAGCGTGCCCGCCAGACTCGCCGAGACGGTGGCCGCGGCCGACCTTCCCCTGGCGACCGAGCGGGCCATCACCGAGCGGGCTCGTTCCGACTGCGATTCCACGAACCGCGCCGTCGCCGCCTTGATGTCGTCCGACGCCGTGGGCTCGAGCGGCGCCTCCACCACGGGTTTCGGCGGCACCGGCACGAAGAGAGCGCCATGGCGCTCCCGCAACTCGGCGAACAGGTCCTCCAGGGTCAGTGGGCCGGTCTCACCCTCTCGCGGTGCCCCGGTGCGATCGACGACCCTGTAGAAGGGCGGCTCGGCGGCGGGCTCGACCACGGCCTCGGCCAGGAGCTGCAGCGTCCGGCGAGCCACCGGAAACGCGTCCTGGCGGCGGATCTCCGCTTCGATCATCGACCGGACCGATTCCCGTGCCGCACGCGCGGCGACGATGGTCGAAGCTTCGGCCTCGTCGGACACCGTCGTCGGGGATGTCTTGTCGGATGCGCGTGACGTGTTCGTCGCGCGTGTCTTGGCTGCGGTCGCGATCATCGGTTCGACTGTGTCTCAGGCACCGGGCCGTGTCGATGCGGCGGCGCTCAGCGGTCCCGGTGCGAAGCGGCGCAGGACACGGCTCGACTCGGATACGATCACCGGGCGCGGTCCGGCGAAAGAGATTTCCAAGGTCAGTTCCGCCACGCCCTGCGAGCGGGCACCGTTCCTCGGATTCGCCGCCCGGAAATCGAAGGTGGAGCGCACGATGCAACTGCTCGTGCCGACGCTGCAGGCCGTGCGCGGGGACCCGTCCTGCAGCACGTAGCGGCGGTCCGGCCAGCGTCGGACGAAGCGGCGCTTCTCCGCCATCACCGCGGCCAGCGACAGGGTGCGACCGTGGAAGCGCACGGACTCGGCATAGAAACGCGGTGCGGCGGCGACCATGCCGTCGCCGGGCTGGGAGATCGCGTCGAGATACTCCTCGTTCAGCCTCTGGGCCTTGCGCGCCCATTCGGGAAAGCGGTCCTCGGAGGCCATCGCCATGCTCGGGGACGGTGCGCCCGGGGAGACGGTGAGGGGGAGGGCGCTCGGCGGAACCTGCGAGAGGCGGCGGGGGGAATGCCTGATCCCGGCCTCGGCGTGGCGGCTGCCGCGACGGGAGCGCCGCGGTACCTCCGCGCTCCTCTCCGCGACGGAGGCGGCACTCGGCGTGGTCTCGGGTTTCGCCGCCTGGGCCGGGCTCGCCTGGGGTGCCTCCTGCACGGCCTGGGGGGAGGCGGGCTTCGCGTCGCCCTTCGGTTCGGGCTTCGTATCGGCCTTGGCAGGAGGATCGACCCAGGCCGGACGGCCCTGTGCCCCGGCGCTACCAGTGGACATCAGAGCCCCGAGGAGGGCCGCCGAGCAAGTTGAGAACAATCCGTAGCGCATGGCATCTCACCGCTGTCGCGAGCGACGTGGAGGGTGGGCACGACCGCATGACAGCGTCCGGCCGGAAGGAAACGTCAAGGTCGGGCGTTCGGTTGCCCGCGTCGAGGCGGGCCGTTCGCGACGGGGTCGCGTCGACGCACGAGACCTGTGCGGGTTCGCGTTGGAACACCAACGCTTCACCTTGCCTAGGCCTTTGGAGTGTTGCAGGTTCTGGGACGCAAAACCGATGACCACTTTTGCTAGACCTGCTTAGCATACGGCATTGTCAGGCGGTTTCGATCGGGCACCGTTCCCCGCGCTATGCCCGCTGTTCCCAGCCATCTGCGATCGGCGTCCGCCGAGGTTGCGCGTGGCCATCTTACCGCAACCGGCCTGCCTCCAGAATATTGCCTCTTGCCATCGGCCTGGAAGCGCCCACCTCTGGAGAGCTTGACGGGTCCGGGCCCCTCTGGCGGCCGAGGCGTCGGCCGCGATGTCGGACTCCTTCTCTGCCTTTGCGCTGACGCGGCGCGAACGCACCGGGGGGTTCTGAAACACGTGGTTGTTGCGATGATCTCATGCGGCATCTCGAGATGCCCCTTCCCGGAGGCCGCCTCGTGAGCGCCGCCTCCGCCCGCCGGGCTCTTCTTCTCGTCAACCCGAACGCCCGGAACGGCTCGTTCTCCCTCGACGCCGTGCGGGATGCCTTACGTGCCGCCGGCATCGAGCCGTTCGAGCCGCCGGGCGATCCCGATTGCACGGCGGTGATCAAGCGCCATGCGAAGGAGTGCGATCTCGTCATCCTCGGCGGCGGCGACGGCACCATGAACTCGGCCGCGCCGGCCCTGGTGGAGACCGGCCTGCCGCTGGGCATCCTGCCGCTCGGCACCGCCAACGACCTCGCCCGTTCCCTCGGCCTGCCCACCGACCCGGTGGAGGCAGCCGAGCTCATCGGCACGGCCAAGCCCCAGGCGGTGGACCTCGGCTGGGTCAACGGCCGCTACTATTTCAACGTGGCGAGCATCGGATTTTCGGCCGACCTCGCCGGTGATCTCACCGCGGAATCGAAGAAGAAGTGGGGCACGCTCGGTTATGCCATCGCCGCCCTGCGCGTCCTGCGGCGGGTGCGTCCTTTCACGGTCTATCTCGAACATGACGGGCTGACCGAGACCATCACCACGATCCAGGTCTCGGTGGGCAACGGCCGCCATTACGGCGGCGGGATGACCGTGGAGGAGACCGCCACGGTCGATGACGGCAAGCTCGATTTCTACAGCCTGGAGGTCACGCATTGGTGGCGGCTCATCGCGCTGCTCCCGGCCCTCAGGCGGGGCACCCAGGGCAAGGCCGCCGACGTGCGCGCCTTCAACACCACCGAGATCGTGGTGAAGACGAAGAAGCCTCGGCCGGTGAACACCGACGGGGAACTCTCCACCTACACGCCGGCCCATTTCAAGGTCGTGCCGAAGGCCATCCGGATCTATGCGCCGGAACCCGCCGAGCGCCCCGGCATCATCCCCGCCGCGTCCTGATCTTCCGCCGCTTTCCGACCTGACGACGTTCGAGGTTCTCTCCCCGTGGATTCCCTTCTTCAACTCGCCGCAGACCCGACCGCCTGGGTGGCGCTCGCCACCCTCATCGTGATGGAGGTGGTGCTCGGCATCGACAATCTGATCTTCATCTCGATCCTCACCAACAAGCTGCCGGCCCATCAGCAGACCAAGGCCCGCCGCATCGGCATCGGCCTCGCGCTGGTCCTGCGTCTCGGCCTGCTCGGCACCGTCGCCTACATCGTCCACCTGACGCAGCCGGTCTTCGAGATCTTCGGCAAGGCCTTCTCCTGGCGGGACATGATCCTCATCGGCGGCGGCCTGTTCCTCTTGTGGAAGGCGACGAAGGAGATCCACGAGACCGTCGATCCCGATGACGGCCACGAGGATGCGTCGTCCCCGGTGGTGCTGAGCTTCGCCGCCGCCGTCGGGCAGATTCTCGTCCTCGACCTCGTCTTTTCCATCGACAGCATCATCACGGCGGTGGGCATGACCGATCACGTGCCGATCATGGTGATCGCCGTCATCACCGCCGTCACCGTCATGCTGCTGGCGGCCGACCCGCTGGCGCGCTTCATCGATGCCAACCCCACCGTGGTGATGCTGGCGCTCGGCTTCCTCATCATGATCGGCATGACGCTGATCGCGGAAGGTTTCGGCGCCCACGTGCCGAAGGGCTACATCTACACCGCCATGGCCTTCTCGGCCGGCGTCGAGGCACTCAATCTCCTCGCCCGACGCCGGAGACGGAACAAGACGACGGCGGGGTAAGGGCGTAAGCCCCTTCCCTTCCGTTTCACGGGAAAACGAAGAAAGGCCCGACCGGGATCAACGGTCGGGCCTTTCTTCGTTTTGGCAAGATCGAAGGGGCTTGGTGGGTGTGTCGGGGCGCGCCCGGCGTGACCCGCGCTCAGGGCCTCGGCCGCCGCCGCGCCCCCGTAGCCGTCTACAGGATGGGTTCGCGCAGGGCCGAGGTCTCGCGGGCACAGATCGCCGCGTCCGGCGGCGAGCCTTCCTGCGAGAGGTTCTTGCCGATCTCCGCCCGTGCCTTTTCGAGATCCGCGCGGAAGCCCGGATCACCCTGGAGCGCGCTGACGACGACGCTGGCCGTCGTGCGGCCGGCTTCCACGTCGCTGGCCCAATGCACGCCGCAGACGATGCGGTTCTCGCCGTAGGCCTTGCCGCGGACGAAGAACTGCGTCGCTTTCTCCGGCACCAGTGCGGCGAGGATGGACGCGTAGGCCCACCCTTGAGTCGCGTGGCTGGACGGGAAGCTGAAGGCGTCGCCGAGCTCGCGGGTGCGCGCCACGCAGATCTCGGCCTCGTTGCCGACGAAGGGCCGCAGGCGACGGTAATGCTCCTTGAGCGGACGGGTGGCCCGGCCAATATCAAGGCGGGTGCGTTCGAGCAGGGTCATCAGTGCCGGGGAGCGGGACTGATCGATCTTGCGGCCGAGCACGCAGGCGAAATCATCGAGGATGGCCGAGGGGCCGTCCGCCACATCCGCCGTGGCGAGTTCCCAGCGCGCGCTGCCCTTCAGGGCGCGGGTCCCTGCGAAGATGGTCTTGTCCGCCGTCTCCGCCGCCGATTGTCCCCGCGGCGGCGGGGGCAGGATCGCGACCGTATCGGGCGCGGTGGCGTCGGACAGATAGGGCGCGCGTGCCGGCATCTCCGGCGTCAACGGCGTCGTGGCGACGGCCGGCGCCGAACGAGGCTTTCCGCTCGTGGCTTTGCTGTCGGCCGTGTTCGGCGCGGGTGCCTGCGCCGAGGCAGGAGCCGCCATCAGGGCGCAGGACGTGAAGGCGAGCGACGCGAGAGCGGGAAACAAAGAATACATGGCGGCGGCTCAGGGTGAAATGCGTCGGGAATGGCAAGCGATAGGGGAGCCATAGGGTTCCTGAACGACACTCGTATGGCACCCTGAGCGCATGACATTTCGCCGATCCGTAACAGGTTTGCCCGCAGGTCCGCGCACGAGACCCCTATCGGATGCCGGCGAGGATCGCGGCGGCGACCTCTCCCGGATATTCCTCATGCGGACTCAAGGCCCCCGGAACCGAAGCCTTGGCCACATGGCCGGCGGCGATGAGAGCGTCCATCTCGGCGCCGGACCGGCGGGGCGCACGCTCCGGACGTAAAACCAGGATCGGCGGAAGTCCGGCCGCCTCGATCAGGGCGAGAAAGTCCTTGCGGACCTTGAACGGATCGAGCCCTCCGGTGACGAAGGCCGCCGTGCCGAAACGGCCCCCCGGCTGGAGTGTCACGGCGTGTTTGTCGGCGATGATGCCGGGTGTGACGTGGTCCGGATCGGCATAGACATGCGCGCGCATCATCCGGCCGATGATCGGAGGACTGATGTTGATGCGGTAGAGCGCCTCGCCCAGCAGCGGAAGTTCGATGGCCTTGCGGATGCCCGAGAGCCAGCCGCGGCGCGAGTCGCCCAGAGCGGTGGGCAGCGGCCCACGCCAGGTGGGTGCAATGAGGACGAGCCGGTCGAACACACCTGGATGCCGCCGTGCGGCCGCCACGAGATAGGGTCCCGCATGACCCGCCGCGATGCCGATGGCGTAGGGGCCGGGCAATGCCGCGAGCAGGGAATCCATGAAGGCGTGGAAGGTCTCCGGCTCCATGGCGATGCGGGACCGCGGATGGTTGCCGAAGCCGGGCCAGTCGGGAATCAGGCAACGATAGTCGTGGCCCAGAATCTTGGCGAGGGGCCGCATCTCCGCGCGGGCCGAGATCGACGACAGGGCCGGCAGGAGCAGGGCCGCCGGGCCGCTCCCGACGATGTCGCAGGGAGTCGGGACCTTGCGCTCCAGCACGTCGAGCTGAAAACCACGGGTGGAGTGGGCAGGCTCGATCATCGCTGGCAACGCCTCATCCGGGACGGTCTGTATCGGACGGAAGATCTAACGCGCCGGTCGCTGCCGCACAGGTCGGCCCTGTGTCGCGCCAGGGCCGATGAGGAGCGCCCGCCCCTCCTCTTTCCGCGACGGGAAAGAGGAGAGTGCCGATCCGAATCGCATGCGAGCGCGTCTCAGGTCCGAAGCAGCTCGTTGATGGCGGTCTTGGAGCGGGTGCCGGCATCGACGCGCTTGACGATGACGGCGCAGTAGAGGCCGGGGCCGGGCGTACCGTCGGGCAGGTCCTTGCCGGGCGTCGTGCCCGAGACCACCACCGAATAGGGCGGCACGCGGCCGTACATGACCTCGCCCGTGGACCGGTCGATGATCTTCGTGGAGGCGCCGATATAGACGCCCATGGACAGTACGCTGCCCTCACCGACGATCACGCCCTCGGCCACCTCGGCGCGGGCGCCGATGAAGCAATTGTCCTCGATGATGACCGGGTTGGCCTGAAGCGGCTCGAGCACTCCGGCGATGCCGGCACCGCCGGAGATGTGGCAGTTCTTCCCCACCTGCGCGCAGGAGCCGATCGTCACCCAGGTATCCACCATCGTGCCCTCACCCACATGGGCGCCGAGATTGATGAAGGAGGGCATCAGCACGGCGCCGGGCGCGATGTAGGAGCCGCGCCGCACGAAGCAGCCGGGCACGGCCCGGAAGCCGGCCTCGCGAAAATGCTTCTTCTTCCAGCCCTCGAACTTCGAGGGCACCTTGTCCCACCAATTGGCGCCATCGGGTCCGCCATGGATGATCTCCATGTCGTTGAGGCGGAAGGACAGCAGCACCGCCTTCTTGAGCCACTGGTTGACCTGCCATTCCTCGCCGACTTTCTCGGCCACGCGGGCCTTGCCGGAGTCGAGGAGATCGAGGGCCTCGTCTACGGCGTCGCGCACGGCACCCTTGGTCGAGACGTCGATGCCGGCACGCTCCTCCCAGGCGGTCTCGATGGTGGTGGAGAGATCGGCGTGGGACATGGTGGCGTTCCGGTCGGTTAGGGGGAAGGGCCGTGCTTACAAAAGGCGGCCCGGCCTGTCACCTCGGCGCGTCAGGCGAGGCGTGGGCTCACTCGCGGCAGCCGTTACGGCTTTCTTCCCGCACGATCTCGCCGACCTTCGCCCGGTCGCGGGCGGAGAGCGGGACGTCGCGGATGTCGGAGAAGCGGCAATTGACGTTGCCGAAGGCCGAGATCGCCCGCTGCGTCTTGAAGCAGTAGCCGGCCTCCGCATAGACCGCGTTGCGCTCGCCCCAGAGTTCCTCGCAGGGGGATGCCGCCAGGGCGGGGGCGGCGGGCAGGAGAGCGAGGCAGAGAACCACGGCGGCGCGCATGAGCACTTCCCGGAAGAGTGTTGAGGGACGGAAGACTTTTGGCCCGTCCCGGCAGGTTTTGCCAGATCGTGCGTCCGGCGAGAGGACGATACGATGTCAGATGGCGTCGATCCTGGCGCGCACGCCGTCGAGATCCTCGATCAACGTACCGAGGTCGTCATGAAGGGCGGCATGGATCGCCTCGGCCGCATCGGGAAATTCCTCGAGCACCCGGCGCATCAGCGTGGGCGTGATGCGGACGACCTCCGCCGCCGTGACGGCATGGGCATCGGTGGGGCGCTCGCCGCGCAGGAACAGCGCCATCTGCCCGATCAGGGCGGAGCGGCCGACCCTGACGGGCTCGGCACCGGCGCCACGCGGCGCCAGTTCGACCGTTCCGGACATGACGACGTATCCGCCATCGCTGCGCTCGTTGCGGGCGAACAGCACGTCCCCCGGCGTCAGGCTGCGACGCTCAGCGGCAAAGGAGAGCAGCCTCAGGGCGTCCCGCGCCATGAAGCTGAACAGGGGCGCGGCCGCCAGGATCGCGATGTCGTCGTCGAGCCCCAATGCCGTCCGCTCCCTCAAGACGGAGGCGTCCCTCCGGAGGAGCTAGCCTTAGCCGAAGGCGGGCGAGGGGGGAAATCCGGCGCCGCGCCCGCGCAGGGACGGAGCGTCGATCAAACGGATGTCATGAAACCGGTGGATAGACGCGTCTCCCGAGGGCGACGAAGACGGAAATTCCGGTGTCCAATCACTTCTGCCTGGATCCGAACGATCCCTATGCGCAATCCGAGGTCCTCGTCTTCTTCGAGGGCCGATATCCGGATATCCGCCTGCTGTCGGTCATCGATGGGAACGACGACGAAATCTTGTCCGATCTCGTCATCGAGCAGCAACGCGACCTGATTCGGGAAATCGCCGCCTTCCACACATCCGGCGGTGATGCGCCGAATGCGGCCGCCTGATCCTCAGGGCAGCAACTTGTAGCCACCGCCTTCCGTCACGAGGATGGCGGTGACGGCCGGGTTCGGCTCGATCTTCTGGCGCAGGCGGTAGATGTGGGTCTCCAGCGTATGCGTGGTGACCTGCGCGTTGTAGCCCCAGACTTCGGCCAGCAACGTGTCGCGGCCCACCACCTCGCGGCCGGCGCGGTAGAGGAAGCGCAGGATCGCCGTCTCCTTCTCGGTGAGCTTCAGCTTCGAGCCACGCTCACAGATGAGGAGCTTGGCGCCGGGGCGGAAGGTGTAGGGGCCAATCTGGAAGACGGCGTCCTCGCTGGCCTCGTGGCTGCGCAGATGCGCGCGGATGCGCGCGAGGAGCACCGCGAACTTGAACGGCTTGGCGACATAATCGTTGGCGCCCGCTTCCAGGCCCTCCACCGTGTCTTCTTCCGAATCCTGCGCGCTCAGCATGATGACCGGGCCGCGATAACCGTTGCGGCGCATGGTCCGCACCGCTTCGCGCCCGTCCATGTCCGGCAGGCCGACATCCATGATCGCGAGATCGATCCGGTCCTCGGCCACGCGGGCGAGGGCGGATTTCCCGTCCTCCGCGCTGACGGTGACGAACTCCTCGTACAGGTCGAGTTGTTCGATCAAGGTTTCGCGCAGGGACTCGTCGTCGTCGCAGACGAGAAGGCGATGGGTGGTCGACATCGGCCGGGGATACTTTCACACGCAACAGGGATGTGCCCGAACGGGCCGATCCCGAAAACTTGAGAGACGACCGCTTCGTCGGCCGCGAGCCTACACAGCAGAGTGATGGCGGGTTTATGTCAGAACCTTGAACGAGGTCGCGCCGGAGGCGGAGTATGCACGTCCGTGACGGTTCGACCCCCGAAAAAGTTTCGCATGGGTGCCGTCGTCGCGCATCGCCGCCTCAGGAATGGGCTGGCTCGGGCCGGTCTGTCCGGTCGATAAGGCCGACATGATCCGTTTGACCCTCTCTCGCATCCGCGTCCGCCGGCTGGTGAGTGATCCCACTCGCGGGCAGATTCTCGCCGCCAACGCGGTCATTCCCTGCGCGCTCGGCCGCTCCGGCATCGGTCAGGTCAAGCGCGAAGGAGACGGCCTGTCCCCGCGGGGCGTCTTCCGCCTGCGGGCCGGGGCCTATCGCCCGGACCATTTCGGGGCCCGCCCCCGCACCGCGCTGGCTCTGCGCCGGACGCGACAGAACGACGGCTGGTGCGACGACCCGCGCGACCGGCGCTACAACCGGCCGATCGTCCTGCCCGCCCCCGGCGTCAGCGCGGAGCGGATGTGGCGGGAGGACGGTCTCTACGACCTCGTCGTCGATCTCGACTACAACCGCCAGCCGATCCGGCCGGGGCGCGGCTCGGCGATCTTCCTCCATGTGGCACGGGCGGGATACCTGCCGACGGAGGGCTGCGTCGCGGTGAAGCGAGGCGACCTCGTCCGGCTACTGCGGCGCCTCGGGCCGCACACCCGGCTGCAGATCCTGTGACCCGTGCATCCCTACCCCCGGACCGGCAGGGCGGCGGGCGATGCGTCCGGCCGGTCTCCCGGACGGGACAGGGTCAGGACGAGGATGGCGGCGAGGATGCACAGGGCACCGGCGGCGAAGAAGGCCGGCAGGTAGCTCGACAGGGCGGTGCGTGACAGGCCGGCGCCGTAGGCGATGGTGGCGGCCCCGAGCTGGTGACCCGCGAACACCCAGCCGAAGACGAGGTTCGCCTTCTCGCGCCCGAACCGGGCGGCGGTGAGCCGCACGGTGGGCGGCACCGTGGCGATCCAGTCGAGCCCATAGAAAGCGGCGAAGACAGACAGGCCGACGAAGGAGAAGTCGGAGAACGGCAGGAACATCAGCGAGAGGCCGCGCAGGCCGTAATACCAGAACAGGAGCCAGCGGTTGTCGTAGCGGTCGGAGAGCCAGCCCGACGCCACCGTGCCGATGAAGTCGAACACGCCCATCGCCGCCAGCACGCTCGCCCCCTGGACCGGGCCGATGCCGTAATCGGCGCAGAGGGGGATGAAGTGGGTCTGGATCAGCCCGTTGGTGCTGGCCCCGCAGATGAAGAACGTGGCGAAGAGCACCCAGAACACACCCGTGCGCGACGCCTCCGCCAGGGCTCCGAGGGCGGAGCCGCTCACGACCGGCGGCGGAGCGGTACCGGTAACTGCGGTCTCGCCATAGGGGGCCAGATCCATGTCCTCCGGCCGGTCCCGCAACAGCGCCGTGACGGCGAGCCCCGCCGTGAGCAGCAGCCCGCAGATCACCAGGAGTGCGGCGCGCCAGCCGAGATGTTCGGTGAGGGCGGCGAGGAGCGGCAGCACGATGAGCTGGCCGGTGGCCGAACTGGCGGTGAGGAGACCGACCACGAGGCCGCGCGAGCGCGAGAACCAGCGGGTCGCGATGGTGGCGCCGAGTACCAGGGCGGTGAGCCCCGTGCCGATGCCGACGACGACGCCCCAGAGCATGACCAGCTGCCAGACCTCGCTCATGAACAGGGAGGTGAGGAGCCCCCCGACGATGAGCAGAAGCGCCAGGAGCACGATGCGGCGCGGGCCGTAGCGGTTCATCAGCTGGGCCGCGAAAGGCCCCATCAATCCGAACAGGACGAAGCGCACGGCCAGCGCCGAGGAGATCGTCGCCGTGTCCCAGCCGAACTCCTTCTGCAAGGGCAGGATCAGCACGCCCGGTGCGCCAACGGCGCCGGCCGTCACCAGCATGGTGAGGAAGGTGACGCCGGCGACGACCCAGCCGTAATGGACGTTGCGGCGGGCAAGCGGCACGGCAACGGCGTTCGACAACGACCCGAAGGGAGCGGTGATGGTCATACGGCCTCTTCGGGTTCCGCATGCTGGTTCGGTGGGATCACCGGGCGGGCATGCCCGGCACCGCGACGCGGTCGACCCTTGCTTAGGCGCATATGCACGCTTTACACAAGCGCGTCGTCCGCAGACCCCGTGACCCATTCCTCGAGGACTTTTCGCGATGGACCGTCCGGCACCGGTGTCACCGTGCCACTGCCTCGCCCTTCGCCAGGCGTCGCGCCGGCTGACTCAGCATTACGACCAGCATCTCGCGCCGACCGGCCTGCGCACCAGCCAGTACGGTCTGTTGCGCGGTCTCGGCCGTGTCGGGCCGATCTCCATCAACGGCTTTGCCGACATCATGGTGATGGACCGCACTACGATGGGCCGCGCCCTGCATCCGCTCACCCGGGACGGTCTCATC
Organism: Methylobacterium sp. WL19; assembly: GCF_008040005.1. Lineage (NCBI taxonomy): Bacteria > Pseudomonadati > Pseudomonadota > Alphaproteobacteria > Hyphomicrobiales > Methylobacteriaceae > Methylobacterium > Methylobacterium sp. WL19. The sequence goes on along the minus strand of NZ_VRVC01000029.1, from coordinate 31,493 downwards.
GCCGCCGGTCCGGGACGGGACGGCCGCACGCGCTCACTCACCCTCACGGAGGCCGGCCAAAAACGTGTCGAGGAGGCGCGGCCTTTCTGGGAGCGGGCGCAACGGACGTTCGAGGAACGCTACGGAGCGGTGCCGGCGGACGACCTGCGCCGGGCGGCCGAGCGGCTCGCCCTATCGGTCTGATTGGGTGTCGCTGGGACCCCGTGGAGCGTCCGAATCCTACAGGAAATCCGTGGGGCGCCCCGCGGCCACCACCAGCATCTTGCCGTCGGCGAAGGTGCGGGCACCGGCGCGGCGGATGTCCGCCTGGGTCACGTTCGTCACCATCTCGTTGCGGCGGGCGAAGTAGTCCATCCCCAGCCCCTCGAAGGAGATCTGCACGAGCTGGTGCGCGATCTTGGTCGAGGTGTCGAAGCCGAGCGCATAGGAGCCGGTGAGGTAATCCTTGGCCTTCTGAAGCTCCTCGTCGGATGGGCCGTCGCTGATGAGCCGGCCGATCTCGTCGCCGATCACCGACAGGGCTTCGCCGACGCGCTCGTTCTTGGTGGCGGTGTAGCCCCAGGTCATGGCGCTGGCGCGGTGGCTGACGAGGGAGGTGCCGACCGAATAGGCCAGCCCACGCTTCTCGCGCACTTCCTGGAACAGGCGCGAGGTGAAGGAGCCGCCGCCGAGGATGTGGTTGAGCACATAGGCGGGGATGAAATCCGGGTCCTTCCACGGCACGCCGCCCATGCCGAAGCGCAGGACCGATTGCGGCACGTCGATATCGACGACGACGCGGCGCCCAAGCTGGCCGACCTGGGTCTGCGGCACGGCGTTCAGCGGTCCGGCCTCGTCGAGGACACCGAAGGCGCGGTTGAGGGCATCGGCCAGACGGTCGGCATCGATGGCGCCGACGGCCGCCACTTTCAGACCGCCGCGGCCGATGATCCGCCGGTGCATCGCCACGAGGTCGTCGCGGGTGATGGCCGCGATGCTCTCCGGCGTGCCGGACGAGGGACGGGCATAGGGATGGCCGGCATAGGCTTCGGCGAAGAAGCGGCGTGAGGCCATCACGCCCGGATCGTTCTGCTGGTAGCGCAGGCCGGCCAGCGTCTGGGCGCGCACGCGCTCGATGGCGTCGGGATCGAAGCGCGGCTTGGCGAGCGCCAGGGCGAGGAGGTCGATGGCCTCGTCGGCGTGCTTGACCAGCATCTTGAGGGAGCCGCCCACCGCGTCGGCGCCGGCATGGAACGACAATTCGATGGCCCGCGCGGCCAGACGCTCCTGGAAGGCGTCGGAGGAGAGGTCGCCGGCGCCCTCGTCGAGGAGGCGCGCCAGCATCTGCGCCACGCCGCCCTTGCCTTCGGGATCCTGAGCCGCCCCCCCCTCGAAGGTGAAGGCGAGGGCGATCATCGGCACCACGGGCGATTCCACGTGCCAGGCCTCGATGCCGGCGGCGGCGGCCACCGGAAGCGCCAGCGTGGGGGCGTTCGCGCTGCGGGCGGTGGTATCGACCAGATTGGCTTCGACCGAGTTCATGAGAACCTCATTCTTCTTCTGGGCGCCCGGGCCGGGATCAGCGGGATCGTGCGTGAGGGTCGCCTCACGCAACGGCGGCGTCGGGATCGCGCGTCTTGGTCAGGTATCCGGTGACGGAGCGGGCGGGGATCAGGTAGCGCTCGGCCACGGCGGCGAGGCGATCCCGCGTCACGCCCTCGATGTCGGAGGGCCAGCGGCGGACCTCCTCGATGCTCTCGCCGATGGCGAGCGCCGAGCCGTAGATACGGGCCAGCGACGACTGGCTGTCGGAGGAATAGACCGTTTCGGCGACGAGCCTGGTCTTGGCCCGTTCGATGGCCTCCGGACCCAGGGCCTCGGAGGGGACGCGGCGCAGGACGCGGTCGACCTCGTCCTCCAGGCGCTCCAGGCTCACGCCCTCGGCGGGGATGGCGTAGACCGAGAAGCGCGTGTCGTCGATGGCCGAGCCCATGTACCAGGCGCCGGCATTCACGGCGACGCCGAGCTCCATCACCAGTTTGCGGTAGAGGAAGGACGTGGAGCCGCCGCCCATCACCTCGGCCAGCAGTTCCAGGGCGTGGCACTCGCCGTCGCGGGCGGTCATGCAGGAGGGGGTGAGATAGAGCCGCTGCAGGGTCGGCTGTTCCACCTTCGGATCGACGACGCTGAGCCGGCGGAGCGCGCGGGGCTCGGGCTCCTTGGCGCGCACCCGCACCGGCCGGGCGCCGCGCGGCGTCACGAGCCCGTAGGTGTCGTCGGCGAGCCGCCGGACCTCGTCGGGCGTCACGTCACCGGCCACGACCAGGATGGCGTTCTCAGGGGTGTAGAAGCGGTTGTAATAGTCGAGGGCGTGGGTGCGGTTGAGATCCTCGATTTCGTGCATCCAGCCGATGATCGGCGTGCCGTAGGGGTGATGCACGAACAGCGAGGCGGCCATGGCCTCGGAGAGCTGGGCCGACGGGTCGGTCTCCACCCGCATGCGGCGCTCTTCCAGCACCACGTCGCGCTCCGGCGCCACCACGGCATCCTCGAGGACGAGACCGGTCATGCGGTCGGCCTCGAACTCCATCATGGTCTTGAGATGGTCGCGGGCGACGCGCTGGAAATAGGCGGTGTAATCGTAGGAGGTGAAGGCGTTCTCCTGGCCGCCGAGGCCGGACACGGCCTGCGAGAAGGCGCCGACCGGATGCTTCTCCGTGCCCTTGAACATCAGGTGTTCGAGAAAGTGCGCGATGCCGGACTGCCCGATCGGATCGTCGGCCGAACCGTTGCGGTACCACACCATGTGCGTCACCACCGGCGCGCGGTGATCGGGCACCACGACGACATCGAGGCCGTTATCGAGGGCAAAGGCGGAGACTTCGGGGCCACCGGCCTCGGACCGCCCGAACGGCGCGGCCTCGGCCCGGCCGGCATGGCCGTAGCGGCGGTTGAGCGAGAACCCGGGCGTATCCTTCCGCAACAGATGCATCGTCTTTTCCTTGATACGTCGGCCATGCGTGACCGCCCGTCATGAACGCAATGCCCCTTAGCGCACGCCTCGGATGCCACGAATCCGCAGGCCGAGGTCAGGGCAAATCCCGTACCGATACCCTTCGGGCGCCGGGGGTGGGTGCGGGATCCAGCGGGACGGGGCCATCTCCTCTACGAGCGATGGGACCGTCCGCGGGCTCCTCGCGGAACTCGGCTAGCGACCCCGGATGTAGGCACCCGGATCGGCTTCCTCACGCTCGCGCGAGGGATTATTGATGGGGTCGCTGTTGTTGCGGGCGACCGCCTTCGGGGCCTTGCGGTACCCGTTCGGCGGGTCGGTGAGGGTATCGCGATCGGGCTCAGCGAGAATGGGCTGGGCCTTGTCCTCGCGCTTGCCGAAGATGTCGAAGGGGCTCCAGATCGACGACGAGGCGCCGTCGCTCTCGGGACGGCCCGGCTCGGTGCGCACGCTGGCATCGGCGCGTCGGCCGCCGCGCATCTCGTCGAGCGAAAGCGTCATGTTGTTGTCGTTCATCCGCCCCTGCGCTCCGCGGGAGATCGGCTTCTTCGCGTCGGCGAGTTCACGGTCGCGCTGGACGATCTCGGGATCCTTGGGCCATTGCGGCGTGGCAGTGGCGGCACGCGGCGGCGGCAGCGCCTTGCCGTCGAGCTTGGGCGGCATCACCAGGGGCGCCCGCTCACGATAGGTGATGGCCGGCTTCTCGGGCTCGATCAGGCCGATGCTGCTCAGGGTGTCGCGCATGAACACGCCCTGCTGCGCCTGGGCGCCGCTCGCCGCGAGAAGTCCGGTAAAGCCGAGAATGAACCCGCGATGCCCGATCATGCTGCCCCCAAATTGCGCCGGCCCGCAGAGTGCGCCAGCTCGAATGCGTGCCTGCCCGGAACGTGCTGGCGCGTGTCGGTGTCGGTCGATGCCGGTCTTGCCCTCGTGGCCTGACGGCGGTTTCAGGCGAACGTATGGCGCCTTGACCGCAGCGCACCAGCCTCCCGGCCACAACGATCCGCAATGTGGTTTACGGATCACAGCCGCACGAATCTTCAGGGGCCGCCCGGAGGGGCTTCGTCCCGAGGGTGCCGGACCGGGATCAGGCTGTCGATGAGGAGGCCGACGACACCGGCGACGATGGCCGCGTCGGCGATGTTGAACACGTACCAGGACCATGCGCCCGCATGGAGGTGGACGAAGTCGAACACCGCACCGTAGGCTGCCCGGTCGATGGCGTTGCCGATCGCCCCGCCCGCGATGAGCCCGAGGGCGGCGGCCAGGAGCGCCGACGAGGCACGGCGCATCCAGGCGATCATCCCGATCGAGGCCGCCACGGAGACTGCCACCAGGATCCAGCGGCCTAGGCCGCCCTCCTGCTGGAACAGGCCGTAGGAGATGCCCCGATTCCAGACGACGACGACATCCGCGAAGCCGGTCAGATGCCAGGGCTGCGTCAGCACCAGATCGGTGCCGAAATAGAGCCAGAGCTTGGAGGCCTGATCGAGGACGAGGGTGGCGAGAAGGATAAGGAGGCCGAGGCGGAAGGGGGGCATGCCGGCGCCTTCCCCTCCCCCCAAGTGGGGGGAGGGAAGGCCCGTGTCGGATCGCGAAGCGTTCACGCCACGCCCGACGCGGCGTGCAGCGCGTCCCATTCCCGCAGCGCCTGGGCGTCGCGGGGTGTCACGTCCGGGTAATCGGGATCGGAGCCGACCGTCTCGGAGACGCGCCACGACCGGGCACATTTGCGGCCCTTGGCCGGTCCGGAGACCACGGCCACGCCGCGCACCTCATCGATTCGGAAGGCCTCTTCCGGCCCCTCCCCGTCGACGATCGTGATGCCGGAGGTGATGCAGACTTCCGAGAAATCGATCCCGTCGAGGGCGGAGAGCAGATCGGAATCGGAGACGAAGACGGTCGGTGCCGCCTCGAGGCTGGCGCCGATGCGCTTGGCCGCGCGCTCGATCTCAAGGGCGCCGGTGACCACGCGGCGCACCCGGCGGATCTTCTGCCAGCGCTCCGTGAGGGCGGCATTCCGCCAGGAGGCGGGAGTCTCGGGCAGCGTCTCGAGATGGACGGAGTCGACATCCGACGGGTAACGGTCGAGCCAGGCTTCCTCCGCCGTGAAGGCGAGGACGGGGGCGAGCCAGATCGTCACCCGGCGGAAGGTTTCGTCGATGACCTGCAGCGCGGCGCGGCGGACCTGCGACGAGATCGGGTCGCAGTAGAGCGCGTCCTTCCTCACGTCGAAATAGAAAGCCGAGAGGTCGCCGGTCATGAAGCCGTTGAGGAGCGCCACCACCCGCTTGGTGTCGAAAGTGGCGTATGCCTCGCGGATCTCGCCGTCGAGTTCGCAGAGGCGATGCAGGATCAGCCGCTCCAGCTCGGGCAAGTCGGCATGATGCACGGGTTCGCCCGCCTCGAAATGCGCCAGCGAGCCGAGCATCCAGCGCAGCGAATTGCGCAGCTTACGGTAGGTCTCGGCGAAGGTCTTGATGATCTCCGGGCCGATGCGCAGGTCGTCGGCGTAATCGGAGGCCGCCACCCAGAGGCGCAGGATGTCGGCGCCCGAATCCTTGATGACGCTCTGCGGCGCGACGACGTTGCCCTTCGACTTCGACATCTTCAGACCCTTGGGGTCGAGGACGAACCCGTGGGTGAGGACGATGTCGTAGGGCGCGCGTCCCCGTGTGCCGGCGGATTCCAGAAGCGACGACTGGAACCAGCCGCGATGCTGGTCGGAGCCTTCGAGATACATCACCGTGTCCCGGCCGCCGTCGCGTTTACGCACCACGCCGGAGAGGCCGGGGAACTGGTCCGGGTCGTCGAGAACGAAAGCGTGGGTCGAGCCCGAATCGAACCAGACGTCGAGGACGTCCGTCACTTTCTCATACTCCGCCGGGTCGTGATCCGGCGCGAGGAAGCGGGCGCCGTCCCGATCGGTGAACCAGGCGTCGGCGCCTTCGGCCAGGAAGGCTTCGGCGATGCGGGCATTCACGGCCTCGTCGCGCAGGATCTCGCTGGTGCCCTTCTTCACGAAGACGGTGATCGGCACGCCCCAGGCGCGCTGGCGCGACACCACCCAGTCGGGCCGATTGGCGACCATACCGTTGATGCGGTTCTTGCCCTGTGATGGTACCCACCGCGTCTCGTCGATGGATGTGAGCGCCACCTCGCGCAGCGTCCTCTCACCGAGGGACTCCACCGGCTTGTCCAGCGCGATGAACCATTGCGGCGTGTTGCGGAAGATCACCGGCTTCTTCGAGCGCCAGGAGTGCGGGTAGCTGTGCTTGAGCGTGCCGCGCGCCACCAGGGTGCCGGCCTCCGTCAGGGCGGCGATCACCGCCTTGTTGGCGTCGCCCTTGTCGCCCTTCGGCGTCAGGACGAGTTTTCCCGTGAAACCGGGGGCCTCCTCGGTGAGCGCCCCATCGGCATCGACGGTGTAGGGGATGCGGGTGTCGATGCCGCGCTGGGTGAGCGCGCGGCCATTGGCCATCCACACCTCGAAGTCTTCGCGGCCATGGCCCGGCGCCGTATGGACGAAGCCGGTGCCGGCCTCGTCGGTGACGTGGTCGCCTTCGAGAAGTGGAACCTGGAAGTCGTAGCCGGCGGTGTGGCCAGCGAGCGGATGCGAGAGGGTGAGGCCGGCAAGCTCTGCAGCCGACACGTCGCGGACGCGCTCGAACGCCTCCACGCGGGCCGAGGCGAAGACCCCGGCGGCCAGGGTGTCGGCGAGGAGGTAGGTGTCGCCGGTCTTGGCCCAATTATCCTCGGCCGCCGCGGTGACACGGTACAGGCCGTAGGCCACCCGCTTCGAATAGGCGACGGCGCGGTTGCCGGGCATGGTCCAGGGCGTGGTCGTCCAGATCACGACACGTGCCGCGGCAAGATCGTCCGGTGCCCCGTCGGCAACCCGGAACGCTACGAAAATCGTATCGCTGACATGGTCCTCGTACTCGACCTCGGCTTCCGCCAGCGCCGTCTTCTCCACCACCGACCACATCACCGGCTTCGAGCCGCGGTAGAGCTGGCCGGTCATGGAGAAGGTCATGAGTTCGCGCGCGATCGTGGCCTCCGCCGGGAAGGTCATGGTCGCGTAGGGGTGGTCCCAGTCGCCGGTGACGCCGAGGCGCTTGAACTCGGTCCGCTGCGTATCGAGCCACTGACCGGCGAAGGCCCTGCACTCCTGGCGGAATTCGAGGACCGGTACGTCGTCCTTGTTGCGGCCCTTGGCGCGGTACTGCTCCTCGATCTTCCACTCGATCGGCAGGCCGTGGCAGTCCCAGCCCGGCACGTAATTGGCGTCGTAGCCGAGCGCGCCCTGCGAGCGGACGATGACGTCCTTCAGGATCTTGTTGAGCGCCGTGCCGATATGGATGTTGCCGTTGGCGTAGGGCGGACCATCGTGGAGCACGAATTTCGGGCGTCCGGCGGCCTTTATCCTGATACGGCCGTAGAGGTCGATGGCGGCCCAGCGCTCCAGGAGGAGGGGCTCGCGCACCGGCAGGCCGGCCCGCATGGGGAACTCGGTCTTGGGCAGGAACAGGGTCTGCGAATAGTCGCGGGTGGGCAGGCCGGCGTCGGGGGCTGTCGAATCGGTCATGGGGTCTTCTGCGAAACGGTGCGCTGATCTTCAGGACGGTCGGCGTCTGGCCGATGTCGGCGAACGGTGGCGGCGCGGCCGCCCTCCCGGCTCCCGCTCGGGCCGCCGCAGCGGCCGTCAGGCGGAGGCCGGGCTCGTAATTCGAAGGCGGCTCAGGCCGCGCGGGACGTCGAGAACGCGCATTTCCGGCTTCTAGCAGTGCCGGACGGCAGAAACCAGCAGCCGCGAGGCGATCATCCTCCCGCATCGTCCAGCCGGTCACGTGTCGGCCAGGGCCGATCGGGATTCGATGCCACCTTTTGGAAGCTCGGCCGTTATCAGCCTATGCGTGACGGCGCGCCATCCTGGTCGGGAGCGGTGCAGATCCGGACGCTGAAGGTCGATCCGGCCGCAAGACCGCGGCCGGGATTCGAAAAGACGAAGAGGAAATCCCGTCATGAAGAAGGCATTGCTTGCCGCCACCCTCGTCCTGTCCGCTTTCGCCCTGTCGGGCGCGGCAGAAGCCCAGGGCCTGCCCGGTGGCGTCCGCCGCGGCGCGGCCGAGGGTGACCGCGTCGGCGGCCCCATTGGGGGCATCGTCGGCGGTGCGGTCGGTGGCGCCGTCGGCACCGTCAACGGCGCGCTCGGCATCGACCCGGGCCGTCGCGGCTACCGCAGTGGCCTGCGCTCGCGGCACCACCACCGCCATCACCAGCACCGCCACGACCGTCGCCATCGGTGACGGTGCGCGTCGCTTACTTCGACCCTGAGATCCCGGAGACCATCATGACCGTCGACAAGACCTTGCAGACCAACGTCATCGCCGAGCTCGGCTGGGAGCCGAGCGTGACCGCCGCCCATATCGGCGTGACCGCCAAGGACGGCGTCGTGACCCTGACCGGTCACGTCCAGAACTACATGGAAAAGCATGCCGCCGAGAAGGCCGCCGGACGCGTCAAGGGCGTTCGGGCCGTGGCCGAGGAGATCGAGGTCCGGCTGCCCCACCATGCCAAGCGCAACGACGACGAGATCGCCGCGGCCGTGGTCCAGCGCCTGGACTGGAATGTCTCGGTTCCGGACGAGACCGTTAAGGTGACGGTCGAGAAGGGCTGGGTCACCCTCACCGGCGAGGTCGAGTGGCAGTTCCAGAAGGCCGCGGCGGAGCATGACATCCGCGGGATGCTCGGCGTCGTCGGCATTGCCAACAACGTCACCATCAAGCCGCGCCCCAACGCGACCGACATCGGCGCCGACATCACGCATGCCCTGCATCGGAGCTGGTACGACCCGAAGACCATCGAGGTCAGCGCGGTCGGCGGCGTCGTCCACCTTAGCGGCACGGTTCACACCTGGTACGACCGCCAGATGGCCGGATGGACGGCCTGGGGCGCCCCCGGCGCGACGACGGTCGACAACGACATCCGCGTCGTCTGAGCGACCTGCGAACCTCCCACGCCACCGCACCGGGCAGACCGCCCGGTGCGGAGTCCGTCAGGAACCCCTTGCGATGATCAATGCCCGGATCCACGGCCACGACCGGACGCTCCTCGGCCGGATCTTCCATCACCCGACCAGCAACAATCTGGAATGGCGCGAGGTGGTCGCCTTCGTCGGCCGGATCGGGAGCGCCGAGGAGAAGGGCGACGACAAGTGGGGCTTCACGCTGGCCGGCCGGACGGCCACCTTCCTCCGTCCGCGGGACAAGGACATGGACCCGCGCGAGGTCGAGCGCCTGCGCCACCTGATGCAGGATGCCGGGCTGTCGCCCTACTCGACCGAAATTCTTGAGGCCTCGCCGGTCCCGGCCGATAGCGATGCCCTCATCGTCGTCGACCACCACGAGGCGCGGATCTATCGCCTCGATCCCGAGACGGTTGGCGGCGAGACCGAGACCACTCTGCGCCCCTACGACCCCAAGGGCTACATCCATCATCTCTCCCACAAGGAGGACGGCAACTATCGCGGGCAGCGCGCGTCCGAGGACCTCGGCTACTACGACCGCATCGCCGAGGCCGTCGCACGAGCGCCGCGCGTGGCCATCGTCGGCCACGGGACCGGCAAGTCCAGCGCGATGGCCGTCCTCTCGGAACGACTGCACGAGCGTCATCCGGGAACCGAGATCCGCGTCGTTGCTACCGCGACCGTCGACCTGTCGGCCGCCACCGACGGTCAGTTGCTCGCGCTTGGTCGCGAGATGCTGGCCCTGGACGGCCGGTGATGGCCGCTCCCGTATCCGCCCTACCCGATGGCGACTTGACCCTGGCCGAGGCGACCGCGATGGTCGGCCACGCCATCGAGGAGGCCCGTCGCCTCGGGGTCGTCGTCAGCGTGGCGGTGTGCGGCCCCCAGGGTCGCCTCGTTGCCTTCTCGAAGATGGACGGTGCCGGCTGCATGACCGCGCGCGGGGCCATCGGAAAGGCCGTGGCCTCGGCGATCTCGGGCGAGCCGAGCGAGATTATGCCCCCGCCCGGGGACGACCTCTACTGTTCCGTCGTCGAGGGCGAGGGTACCGCGGCGTTCCACGAGCGCGGCGGCATACCCCTGAGGCGGGATGGTATCCTGATCGGCGCAGTCGGCGTCTACGGCGAGGCGACCCTGGTACAGGACCTCGCCTGCGCGACCGCCGGAGCCACCGCATGGAGAGGGGCGCGGGGATCGGGTACGCGACCGGGTTTAGCTTTTGCGTGACGGAAACTCTGATGTCGGTAGCGATGCCACTGGGTCTGCTCGCGACCCAACGTTGCCGTGCCGAAAGCGCGCCTCCATCCCTGAGAGCGGACATTGGTCGGTAGTGGAAAAAGCTGCGTTGCGTTCTGAATTATCGGCTTTAGACGTCGCCGTGTCGCCTTAGGGTCGGTTGACGTCCGACTTCTGCACCTGCGTGTCACACCAATCGAGACGACGCTCATCGGCGGATCGCAAGGCGAGCTGAGCGACTGGAGCCCCTACGTCACGATCCACCAAGCGAGATCGGTGCTCGTTCGACCGATACAGGTGAGCCTCGCCCCACTGCCGGAGGGCGACGATGACGAGGAAGAGGCCACGCCCCTTCTCCGTCAGGACATATTCCCGGTAGGCGCTCCCGTCTGAGGCGGGCGCGGTCTCCAGAATGCCTCGCTCGGTCAGGTCGCGAAGGCGGGTCGCCAGCATACCCTTGGCGATCCCCAGACCACTTTGGAACTCACTAAAACGCCTCACGCCGTCAAAGGCATCACGAATGATCAGGAGCGACCACCAGTCGCCGATGACATCGAGGGCGCGTGCAACCGGGCATCCGGCGTCCCAGAGGCTGACCCTTTTCGCCACGACCATGCATTCCCGCTTCAACCTGGTCTCGATTTAGAACTAGAATTCGCCAACCGCAAGTGGTCTCAAGATGGAACCAGATCGGATCTTATAAAGGAAGCGCCATGCCGCTTGAAAAAGGAGAACGGACCTTCCTCGAACGGGAGGGACGATTGCCCAAGACGACGATCCTGATTTTCGCCGTCGCTGCCGGCTTGAGCGTCGCGAACATCTACTATGCCCAGCCCCTACTCGATGCGATGGCGCAGGAGTTCGGAATTTCGCCTGCCGCGATTGGGCTCGTGGTGACCCTCACCCAGGTCGGCTATGGGCTGGGTTTGATCTTCATCGTACCGCTCGGCGATCTCGTCGACCGCCGTCGCCTCATCCTTTGCCAGGGGCTTCTGTCGGTGCTTGCGCTGGTAGCGGTGGCCACGGCCAGCACCGGAGCGATCCTGTTCGCAGGCATGGCAGCGGTTGGGCTGCTCGCTGTGGTGGTTCAGGTCCTGGTCGCATTCGCCGCTACGCTCGCGACACCGACCGAACGAGGTCGGGTGGTGGGTACGGTTACGAGCGGTATCGTGATCGGCATCCTCGCGGCGCGTTTCGCGGCTGGGATATTGGCCGATCTCGGTGGTTGGCGAGCGGTCTATCTGGTCTCCGCCGGTTTGTCGCTCGCCCTCCTCGGCCTACTCGTGCGCGTCCTGCCGCGGCAGCGGATCTCGGTCAGCACGGGTGGCTATGCCGCCGCACTCCGATCCGTCCCCATCCTGTTCCTCAGCGAACCGGTATTGCTGGTTCGCGGTGTTCTCGCGCTTCTGATATTCGCGTCGTTCAGTACATTCTGGACCGCGATGGTGCTGCCGCTCAGCGTCCCGCCCTTCTCCTACTCCCACACTTGGATAGGACTGTTCGGCCTTGTCGGCTTAGCGGGAGCGATGGCTGCGACGGGGGCTGGCCGACTGGCGGACCGGGGCCATGGTCAATGGGCGACGGGAGCGTCTCTCATGCTCCTGCTCGGGTCATGGGCGCTGATCGCGCTGCTCCCAATCTCAATCCCGGCTTTGCTTCTTGGCGTCCTTCTGCTCGATCTCGCCGTGCAGGCCGTACACGTCACCAATCAGAGCCTCATCATTGCCCTGCGTCCCGAAGCCAGCAGCCGCCTCATCGGCGGCTACATGGTGTTCTACTCGGTGGGCAGCGCCATCGGTGCTTTTGCTGCGACTTCGATCTATGCCCAGGCCGGTTGGTTCAGCGTCTCGGTGCTTGGAGCGATGTTTAGCGCCGCTGCCCTACTGGTTTGGGTGTGCACTCTGAGATCGGTGCAGACGTGCCGCACTTAGGTCGGTAACCCAACCGGAACGGCAGCGCATTCTGCATCTCAATCGGAGACCTGCCGGTCCGTTTCCCACCCATAACGGGCGTTCGACCCGTGTACGTCACGACCGACGAACGTGGGACACCCTGAAGGTCCGCATGGTGTCGTCGTCGCGGATCGAGACGTACTCGCCCTTGATGAAACGGTGGCTGCCCAGCCGGTAGCCCGGCTCGTCGTCGTCGGTCGTCCTGTCGTCGTAGTCGATCAGCCAGGTGCCACCGCCAAAACCACCTTGCCGGTGGACCAGGCGCCCGTCGCGGTTCGGCTCCCCGAGCCAGAAGCGTCGGACGCGACAATGGACTCGCTGCTCAAGCCAAAGGGCGGGATCGAGCTGTCCGTCGGCGTCGAGGGGTGCGTCGATCTCGTAGCCGCGGTCGACGCTTCCATCGGGAAAATCCGGGCCGCGGGCGAGGGTCAGGGTGACGTGGGGAAGCATGGCGTTCTCCATTGGCGAGGGTACGCGCCCTCGTGGGGTCAGAGGACCTCGTGGACCGGTCGTCCCGTCCGTTCGAACGCGTCGATGTTGGACGCGGTGGTCTCGGCGATGGCCGTCATCGCCTCGACCGTGAAAAAGCCCTGGTGCCCGGTGACGAGCACGTTTGAGAACATCAGCAGGCGCTCAAAGACGTCGTCGCGGATCACCGCGTCGGACTTGTCCTCGAAGAAAAGCTCTTCCTCCTCCTCGTAGACGTCGAGGCCGAGGTGCCCGATCCGACCTTCCTTCAGCCCGGCGGCGACGGCCTTGGTGTCGATGATGGCGCCGCGGCTCGTGTTGATCAGCATCACGCCGCGCTTCATGACGCCTATCGCGGCCGCATCGATGAGGTGCCGCGTCTCGCGCGTCAGCGGGCAGTGCAGGGATATGATATCCGAGGTGGCGAGCAGGTCCTGCAGCGGGCGATAGACAACGCCCATGGCCTCGCAGGCCGGGCTTGGCTCGACGTCGTATCCCAGGACCTTGCAGCCGAAGCCCAGCATGATCCTGGCGACGCCGAGGCCGATCCGGCCGGTCCCGACGATTCCCACCGTCCTGCCGTGCAGGTTGAACCCGAGCAGACCGTCGAGGGCGAAATTGCCGTCTCGCACCCGGGCGTAGGCGCGGTGGATGTGCCGGTCGAGCGACAGCATCAGCGCCACCGCGTGTTCCGAGACGGCCTCGGGCGAATAGGCCGGAACCCGGGCAACGAGGATGCCCTGGCGCTTGGCGGCGGCGAGGTCCACGTTGTTGAAGCCCGCCGACCGCAGGACGACGAGGCGCACACCGAGTTGCGCGAACACATCGAGGGCGGCGGTATCGACCGCGTCGTTGACGAACGCACAGACCACCTGGGCCTTGCCGGCAAGGATCGCCGTGGTCGGATCGAGCCGCGCATCGATGTAGGTCAGGGCGTGACGCCCCGCGACGGCCGCGTCGAGGAAGCGCCGGTCGTACGGCTTGGTGCTGAAGACCGCGACATCCATGGGGTCATCCTTGGGCTTGAGGGCGTTCCGGGAAAGGGCACCTGCGTCGGGCCGCTCAGGCAGGCGCCAGGGTCGGGACGAAAGGCTTCGTGCCGTCCTGCGCGAGGGGGCCTTGCTCCGCCGTGCCGGTCTCCCGAAGGAACAGTGCGAGGATCAGGGCCAGGACGACGCCGCCCACCAGGGGCAGGAAGGCGGTCTGGAAGTCGGACAGGGTCAACGGAACGCTCTGCCGTGGCAGCATCAGGTGCGAGATGAAGGGCGACATGATCCCCGTCGTCACGAAGACGAGGAAGTTCATCACCCCGGCCGCCGTACCCTTCACCTGGGACGGGTTGGTCTCCTTCATCATCGAGAAGGGAATCATGGCCGCGCCTGACGCGATGCCGAGGACCAGGGCCACCGAGTAGCGCGGCAGCGTTCCGACAGGCACGTAGATGGCAGTCAGGCCGGCCGCGAGCATCAGCAGGGCGCCGCCCAGCAGCACCGGCTTGCGGCGGCCGAGCCTGTCAGACACGTATCCGAGGAGCGGGCAGCCGATGACCCAGCCGATGGGCACCATGGCCGCGTCCGACGCGGCGTCCGCCATCGAGAGGTTCTCGCCGGCGTGGAGGAACGAGGTGGCCCATACCAGGGCGCCGATGGTGGTGGGCAGGAACAGAAGTCCCCCGACGATGCCGGCGAGCCAGCTCTGCGGATTACCGAAGATAACCTTGAACGGATGGAGCAGGCCGGAGAGCGAGAGCTCCGCGTGGTGGCTCGGGCTGTCGCCGGTCTCGCGGGGCATCACGAACCAGGTTGCGAGAGCGAGCGCGAAGCCCATCGCGGCGAAGGCGACCCACACGTGCTGCCAGGGGACGTTGAAGCCGCCGGCCGGGTCGATGGCCATGTGGACGGGCTTGGATCCGAACGCTGCGCCGGCCATGCCCAGGCATTGCGTGAGGCCGATGAACAGCGCCAGCATGCGTGTCGGCAGGTAGCGGGCCGCAACGTAGGACGAACCGACGAAGGCGAAGATCGCCCCGGTCGCCTGTAGGACGAAGCCGGCCATGCCGGCCGCCTCGCTGCCCTGCGCGAAGACGAGGCAGCCGAGGCCGACCACGGCGATCCCGTACGGAATGGTTCGGTGGGCACCGTACCGGTCCAGCAGGACACCCGCGACCAGGGCCATCACCGCGTAGGCGACGTAGTAGGCCGAGATCATCGTGCCGATGTGGTTGGCGCCCCAGGCCGAGGTCAGTTCCGCCTGCATCACCCCAGGCGCCGAACGCACCGCATACTGGAAGAAGTAGAAGACCGCGCACAGCAGCCAGGAAAGGAGGAACAGGAGCTTGAGCTCTGCCGGCGGCGATGGATCGGATCGTCCACTCGCAGGTGGAGCCGCCAGTGGGCCTTTTGGATCGCCCGTGGCGATTGCCGCATCCACCATCTCAAGATCTTCCAGCGTTCGAGGTCGGCCCGCGGTTTCGTGATGCCCGCACGGAACGAAGGGTCATCGGTGTCCATCCGCGACACCGGGAGCCCCCGACGAGGGGACGCGTCCCGCGAGGGACCGGGGGGACGGGAAGACCCTAGATCGGGGCTTGGGACGACGCTTTGCGCTGGATCAAGGATACCGCCCGCCTGCCCACCCTAAGCTCGTTCCTTGCCGGCACCTCGATGGGCGGACCTCGCTCGCGACCGTGATCGGCCCACGTGGAGCGGGTGACATGGGCGGGAGTCAACGAAGGTCTTCAGGGGCCGGGAACGACGTCGGGGGCATGCTCGACGGCATCTCGGCCGTACTGGGGGCGCTCGTCGTCCTGACGCCCTTCCTCTTCATCCACACGGGGAACTTCCCCGCCATGCTGAGCGCGACCGGATGCGGTCTCGCCGTCATGGGCCTGGCCTTCCTCGACGGGCCCGAGCCGGCGCCGGGGACGCGGTGGGGATCGGGCATACTGGGCGCATGGGTGGCGGTCTCACCCTGGTTCCTGCAACGCGCCCTTGTGCCACCGGACGCCGTCATCGCCTCGCCGCTGGCAGAGCCGGCCGTCTCGATGCTGGTCGTCCTCGGTCTTGCCATTGTGGTGACCGCCGGGCTCGACATCATGCGAACGGTCGTAGAATCTCAACTCACGAATTCCCAGGATCGAAGCGATCCCGTCGTCCCGGATACCGCCTCCGTGACGCCGTTCCGCCTAGTGGCGCAGCGAGAAGCACCGACCCAAGACCGCTTTTCCCCAATCGGCGGCGATTAGAGCCGTCGGACACCTCGTCCGTTTCAGGAAGCAAGCTCGGTGATCTTCCGAGAGGCCTCACGGACCCCATCGGCGATCCGGTCCTGGACGTGGTCCGGCTCCCGGCGGATCGCCACGGCGAGATGACCGAGCGTCCGGCGCATGCCGCTCATCCGGTCGACGAGATCGAGGATGAGGACGATGCCTTCCTCGTTCACGCCGAAGTCCCTTTCGAGATCCTGTATGAGTTGCGCTCGACCGAGGTCGATCTCGCGAAAGGTCATGCGCCCCTCGGTCTCGTTCGGGATGACCCAGCCGGTGTCGATCCACGCGTGCAGGACATCGGTCTCCACGCTGGCGCGGACCTGAAACTCACGCATCTCCATCATAGCGTCTCCTCGGCTTGCCGGGTCTCATGAGGCTTCGTGGTCCCCCACCGGGATACGAAGTCCTGCAACTCCGCATCCGGCTCGGACGGCAGGGTCAGTCGCAGGGTGACGTACTCGTCGCCGGAGGCACCGCCACGGACCATGCCCTTGCCCTTCAGACGGAGCACAGCGCCGGCGTTGCTCCACTTCGGAACGGTCATGGAAACCGGGCCGGACGGGGTCGGAACGCTGACCCTGCCGCCGAGGACTGCATCGCGAAGCGACAAGGGCAGGTCGATGTGGATGTCGTCCCCCTTGAGCTTGAAGAGCGAATGAGGACGGACCTCGACCTCGATCAGGGCGTCGCCTGGCAGCCCTTTCCCGATGCCGGAGCCGCCCTTGCCGCGCAGGCGCAGCGTTTGCCCCGTCCGCGTTCCGGGCGGGATCGTGACGTCAAGGGCTTGGCTGTCCGGGAGGGTGAGCGTGCGCTTGCCGCCGTTGAACGCCTCCAGGAAGTCGAGCTCCAGCCGGTAGCGGGCATCCGCACCGGCCCGGTTGGGATCGGCACGCCCGGCGCGACCGAACATCTGCGCGAAGATGTCCTCGCCGCCGAAATCCCCGAACCCTTGTTCGCCACCATAAGGATGACCCGCGTCCCGTTCTGCCTGCTCGCGATAGTACGGCTGCCGCGGGCGCTCGCTTCCGGACGCGTCGATCTCGCCACGGTCGAACTGGGCGCGCTTGGCGGGGTCGTTCAGCAGGTCGTAGGCAGTCGCCACCGCCTTGAAGCCTTCCTCGGCCTTTTTGTTGCCGGGGTTCAGGTCGGGATGCAGCTTCTTGGCGAGCTTCCGGTAGGCCGTGCGCAGGTCCGCCTCGGAGACGTCCCGCGTCACGCCGAGAACCTTGTACGGATCTTCGCTCAATGCGGATTCCTCCGGGTCGGGATGGTCGCGGGGCCGATAAGGACGGTGTCGGCGCTACGCGCCGACACGAGATCGTACCCTGGCGACAACCACGCGCGCCGGTCGCAACAGGCGGTCGTGGAGGGTGAAGCCTTCCTCCATGACGTCGATCACGGTCCCCGGCGCCTGGGTGGCATCCTCGACCTCCTGCATCGCCTCGTGCGCCTTCGGATCGAAGCGCGTGCCAAGGGCGGGTATCCGGCGGACGCCGAAGCGTTCGAGGGCGGAGGTCAGCATCCGTTCGGTCGCCCCGACGCCTTCGAGCAAGGACGCATGGGCCGCAGGCCCGGCACCTGCGCCCGTGGCCGCCGCGATGGCCCTGTGCAGGTTATCGGCGACGGGCAGGAGCTCGCGCGCCAGATCCTGGACGGCGAACTTCCTGGCGTCCTCGATGCCGCGCTCGCCGCGTCGCCGAACGTTCTCGGTTTCGGCGAGCGCCCGCATCAGGCGGTCCTGAAGGGAGGCGTTCTCGGCCTGGAGGGCGGCGAGATCCGCGACCTCCCCGTCAGGGGGCATGGTGTCGTTCATGCTTTCGGTCATCAAACAGTCCTCCCCCGACAATGGACCACTCATGCCGCCGGCCTGTGGCGGGTGTCGTCGCCCGGGGCGTCCTGGAACTCGGCATCGACGATCTCCGGATCGGCGGACGGGCCCTTGGCAGCCAGTCCGGTCTCGCCCAGGCGCGAGGCCGCCAGGGTCAGGCGTTCGGTCGCCGTCCTGATACGCGCGAGGTCACCGGCCTGAATCGCCTCCCTCGCCGCTGTAAGGCTCGTTTCGACTTCGGCCTTCACGTCGGCGGGAACGTTGCCCCCCGCCTCCTTGAGGCTCTTCTCGGTCGTGTAGATCGCGACGTCTGCATGGTTGCCGGCCTCGACCAGCTCCTTGCGCACCTTGTCGGCGCCCGCATGGGTCTCGGCCTCGCGAACGAGGCGCTGGATCGCCGCTTCGTCGAGACCGCCCGAGGCCTCGATCCGGATTGTCTGCTCCTTCCCGCTGGCCTTGTCCTTGGCCGAGACGTTGACGATGCCGTTGGCGTCGATGTCGAAGGTCACCTCGATCTGCGGCTGGCCCCGTGGCGCCGGCGGGATGCCGACGAGGTCGAACTGGCCGAGCATCTTGTTGTCGGCGGCCATCTCGCGCTCGCCCTGGAACACCCGGATCGTCACTGCCGGCTGGCTATCGGCTGCGGTGGAGAAGGTCTGGCTGCGCTTAGTCGGGATCGTGGTGTTGCGCTCGATCAGCCGGGTCAGCACCCCGCCCAGGGTCTCGATGCCGAGCGAGAGCGGGGTGACGTCGAGGAGCAGCACGTCGCTGACGTCGCCCTGGAGCACGCCGGCCTGGATCGCGGCACCGATGGCCACGACCTCGTCCGGGTTCACGCCCTTGTGCGGCTCACGTCCGAACAGGGCCTGCACGGTCTGCTGCACCTTCGGCATCCGGGTCTGGCCGCCGACGAGGACGACCTCGTCGATCTGCGACACGTCGAGGTTCGCGTCCTTGAACGCCGCCTTGCAGGGCGCCGTCGTCCGCTCGACCAAGTCGGCGACGAGGGCTTCGAGCTTCGCGCGGCTGAGCTTGATCGCGAGGTGCTTCGGCCCGTTCTGGTCGGCCGTGACGAAGGGCAGGTTCACCTCGGTCTGGGAGGCCGAGGACAGCTCGATCTTGGCCTTCTCGGCAGCGTCCTTGAGGCGCTGCAGGGCGAGCCGGTCCTTGCGCAGGTCGATGCCGCTCTCCTTGCGGAACTCCTCCACGAGGTAGTCGACGATGCGGTTGTCGAAGTCCTCTCCGCCGAGGAAGGTGTCGCCGTTGGTGGACTTCACCTCGAACACGCCGTCGCCGATTTCAAGGAACGAGACGTCGAAGGTGCCGCCGCCGAGGTCGTAGACGCCGACCTTGCCGTTGCCCTTCTTGTCGAGACCGCAGGCCAGCGCCGCGGCCGTGGGCTCGTTGATCATCCGGAGCACCTCCAGGCCGGCGATGCGGCCGGCGTCCTTGGTGGCCTGGCGCTGCGCGTCGTTGAAGTAGGCCGGCACGGTGATGACGGCCTTGGTCACCTTCTCGCCGAGGAAGGCCTCCGCGGTCTCCTTCATCTTCGTCAGGATGTAGGCGCTGATCTGGCTCGGGCTGTAGGTCTTGCCCTTCACCTCGACCCAGGCGTCGCCGTTGGGGCCGGGCACGATGTTGTAGCCGACCATGGCCTTGTCCTTCTCGGTCAGCGGATCGTCGTAGCGACGGCCGATCAGGCGCTTGATCGCCGAAATGGTGTTCTCGGGGTTGGTGATGCTCTGGCGCTTGGCCGGCTGCCCGACGAGGACCTCGCCGTTCTCCGTGAAGGCGACGATGGACGGCGTGGTCCGCGCGCCTTCCGCGTTCTCGATGACCTGCGCCTTCGCCCCGTCGAGGACGGCGACGCAGGAGTTCGTGGTGCCGAGGTCGATGCCGATGGCCTTGGACATGATGGTCTCCGAGATGTGGTTGGTGAGGATCGTGGCTGTCGGCGTGCATCGCCGGCGTCGAAGGTCGCGATGAGTCAGCTTCGAGGGGTGGTCGACGGAAAGCCCGGGCCGGGCTGTCGAGGCGTCCCATCCGGCGGGACGCGGCGGGCGTTCAGGGATGCCGGAGCCTTCGGGACCCGGCTCGTCGTGCGGGGTCCCGTCAGGCCCGCCCCGCCATCGTCGTCCCAGGTCTCGCGTTGGAGCTCGTCGATGGCCGTCGTGGGCGCGGGCTTCGGGTTCATGACCGACCTTTCCGGGATGGTGCGGGGCGGTTCGGCTCCGCCGCGACAGCGGTCAGCGCGGCGGAGCCGAACCGCCGCCGGGCGACTTGGGCGACCCGGGCGCCGTCGCCTCGGGGCCGGCAGGGATGGCCACGGTCCCTGTCGTGTCCGGAACGGTCTGGCGACAACTGCAATCGACGATCAGGTCGCCGGGCGCGGCGCCGCCTTTTGGATCTGCCGCATCGGCCGCATCCGGCGCCGTATTGCGGCAGGTGCAGTCCAGGGCCTCGACCCGGGCCGACGGGGCGTCCTTCACCGTGCCGGGATTGTTCGCGATGTTCACGTCGTCGTTCGGGAGGGTGGCCTGGGCGTAGCCGGCATCGGTCATGGCCAAGGCGAACACGGCGGAAAGGAGCAGAACGGAAAGATGCATCGGAGATTTCCTTCGCCCGATGTCGTGCCCAGGGCTCGAATACATCGCCGAACGTCTATGCGCCCCATCCCGAGCGGTGGCTTTGTCTTGGATCAAAGACGCGATGGTCCCTTGGAATAGGCTCGGCGGACCCTTCGTAGACGCCCACAGGCAAGACACCGCATGGACCATGCAGACCCCATCGCCCGCCCTGACCGGAAAGCCTTCCTCATCGGGGGCGGCATCGCTTCCCTGGCCGCGGCGGCTTTTCTCATCCGCGACGGCGACGTGCCCGGGTGCAACATCACCTTGATCGAGGAGACTGGCGTCCTCGGCGGCAGCCTCGACGGGTCGGGCGATCCGACGGACGGCTACGTCCTGCGCGGAGGGCGTATGCTGGAGAGCAAATACCTCTGCACCTTCGACCTGTTCGGCTCGATCCCGACGCTCGATGGTACCCAGACGGTGACCCAGGAGACCTTCGCTTGGAACGAGACGCTGAAGACCTCGTCGAAGGCGCGCCTCGTCAGCGACGGGGAACGGCTGACGGCGCCTCGGTTCGGCTTGAGCGAGGGACACATCCTCACCATCGAGCGCCTCGCCATCCTTCCGGAATCCGTGCTTGGGAAATCCACCATCGCCGAGCAGTTCGACCCGTCGTTCTTCGAGACGAACTTCTGGTTCATGTGGTGCACGACCTTCGCTTTCCAGCCTTGGCACGGGGCGGTCGAGTTCAGGCGCTACCTCGTCCGGTTCGCCCACATGGTCTCGGGCTTCAACCGCCTGCACGGCATCATGCGGACGGTGTACAACCAGTACGATTCCATGGTGCTGCCGCTGCGCAAGTGGCTCGACGAGCGCGGCGTCGTCTTCACGTTCGACACCCGGGTGACCGACCTGGGGCTCGTCGGACAGGAGGGCGGGAAGAGCGTCTCGCGCATCCTGACAGACCACTTCGGGAAAGCGGGCGAGATCCGGGTCCGTGAGGGCGACATTGTATTGGTGACCTTGGGCTCGATGACCGAGGGCTCGACGCTGGGCGGCATGGACAGCGTCCCCGCCCTCAAGGGAAAGACGGACGGCGGTGCCTGGACGCTCTGGGAGAACCTCGCAAGGGACCGCCCCGCGTTCGGACGCCCCGAGGTCTTCACCGACCACATCGACCAGTCCAAGTGGGTCTCCTTCACCACCACCCTGCATGACCCAACGTTCCTGCGCATGGTCCGCGACTACACCGGCAACGTTCCCGGCGAGGGCGGCCTCGTCACCTTCCCGCACTCGAACTGGCTGGCCTCCATCGTCATCCCGTTCCAGCCGCACTTTATCGGACAGCCGAAGGACGTCGGGGTGTTCTGGGGCTATGGCCTCGCCGTCGACGAGCCCGGCAACTTCGTGAGGAAGCCGATGTCGGCCTGCACCGGGCGGGAGATCATGACCGAGATCCTCGGCCACCTGCGCATCGAGACGGAGGCGGCCGGCATCCTCGACAAGGCCATCTGCATCCCCTGCATGATGCCGTTCATCACGAGCCAGTTCCTGCCGCGCGAGCCCGGCGACCGGCCGCAGGTGATCCCGAAGGGCACGACGAACCTCGGCCTCATGGGCCAGTTCTGCGAGTTGCCCGACGACGTGGTGTTCACGGTCGAATACTCGATCCGCTCCGCCCAGGCCGCCGTCTACGGACTGCTCGGCCTCGAACGCGAGCCGCCCGCCGTCTACCAGGGCAAGTTCGATCCCCGCGTCCTGTTCAAGGCTTACCGGGCGCTGCACGACCTGCAGGATGCATGACGTCCGAAGGCAAGTTGGGCGCTCCCGTCGGGGGCGCCCAAACCGTCAGGCCAGCTTCGAGGTGCCGTCGGACAAACCCCAGGCCCGTTGCTCGTATCCGCCCGATTCATGGATCTCCGGCGGATGGGGATCGACCGGACCGGGGGAGAACGGGCCGAGGTCATCCGGGATCACGAGGTCCTCGGAAGCGCGAAGGACCGGAACGCCATGCGTGGCCATCACCGCAAGCTGCGACCCCGTGCCGGTGCCGTTCTCGGCGGCCATCTCGTTAGCGAGACGCTCGACCACGTCGAGGGCGCTCCCGATCCTGTCGGCTTGCATGCAGACCTCGTCCTCGTCGATCAGGCAGGCGCCGTCCCCCGTCCACCAGCGCCCGTCATCGATCAGGCGGAGCAGACCGGCGAGACGGTCTTGCTGCTTCATCAGGGCCTCGACGGCGCGGGGACAGGTCATCTCGTGTTCCTTTTCGCCTTTGGCCGAACGCGGGGCGTCGACCGTGCAGGCGTGTCGGTCACCGTAGATGCCGGCCCGGTACGATCCTTGCGCTGGATCAAGGACCACATCGGTGCCGCTCCCTAGGTTGGCCGGATGCCGGGACATCCCCTTGGACATGGACGGCGATCATCGCCACCCCGGGGGCATGGGTGCCGAGCGGTTCATCGCATCGTTACGGAGATCCCCATGTCCAGCGACACCAGCCTGCAGCACCGCGTCACGGCCGAACTCATCTGGGACCCGGCGGTGACCTCCTCGGAGATCGGTGTAACAGCCAAGGACGGCATCGTTTCCCTGTCCGGGCAGGTCGAGACGTATGACGAGAAGATGGCTGCCGAGGCCGCCGCCCGTCGCGTCTACGGCGTCAAGGCCATCGTCATGGAGATCGAGGTCGACGTGCCACTCTCCTTCAAGCGATCCGACGTGGACATCGCGACGACCGCCGTCGCGCGCCTCGCCTGGAACGTGGCCGTGCCGCCGGACTGCGTCTCCGTGAAGGTCTCAAAGGGTGTCATCACCCTGACGGGCGAGGTCGACCACCATTTCCAGTTCGAGGCCGCCGAGCGGGAGTTGCGTCATCTCTGCGGCGTGGTGGCGGTCAATAACCTCATCACCGTGCGGTCCCAGGTCGACGTGGCGGCCGTCAGCGACAGGATCAGCGAGGCGCTAGATCGCTCGTGGCTGTTCGACCCGAAGACCGTGACCGTCACCGCCGATGGGGGGACCGTCTATCTTGGAGGGACCGTGCGCAGCATGCAGGAGCGCCGCGAGGCGTTGGGCGCGGCCTGGGCGTCTCCCGGCACCACGGCGGTCGTGAACAGCATCGGCGTCGTGTGAACGAAGCGACGTTCGGGCCTGGCACTCCAGGCCCGGCCCGGGCTTTCCGAAGACCAGAGGCAAACCGACCGTGACCAAGAGCCATCGCGAGCACGGCCATTCCACCGGCGCCGAAGCACCCGGGAACCGATGCGCCCCGATGGGCACTTCGTGAGGAGCGGGTCCCGATACGATTTCCGTTGCTGACCCCGGTATCCGAGGGGATGGGTCCGATGCCGCTCGACACGCTGGCCCGATCACTGGTCCATATCGCGATTGCCGCGGGCGGACCCGTGGCCTCCGTTTATTCCCAGGGATGCCCCACGTGGTGGAAGGCGGACGGGTCCCCTGTCACCGAGGCCGATCTCGCGGCCGAACGCCTGATCCTGCAAAGGCTCGCCGCGGCGTTCCCGGGAATCCCGGTGGTCGCGGAAGAGAGCGTCGCGGCCGGGCACAGATCCGAGCTCGGCCCGCGCTTCCTCCTCGTCGACCCCCTGGACGGGACCCGTGAGTTCATCGCGCAGCGCAACGAGTTCACGGTCAACGTCGCCATGATCGAGGATGGCAGGCCCATCGCCGGTGCCATCTACGCCCCCCTGCTCGGGCAGGCATGGTTCGGCGGGACATCGAGTTACACGGTCCCGGCCCCGCCCGGTTCGGAGGCCGCCGACCTGACCGGCGCCCGTCGCATCGGGGTTCGCGCGCCGCCCGACGCGGGCCTCGTCGCACTGGTAAGCCGCTCGCACGCGGATCCCATGACCGAGGCCTACCTGTCGCGCCTGCCGCTGGCTGAGAGCCGTCCGATGGGGTCTTCCCTCAAGTTTTGCCGCATCGCCGAGGGCATGGCGGACGTATATCCCGGGTTGGGCGGCATCCGGGAATGGGACATCGCGGCGGGGCATGCCATCCTGCAGGCGGCCGGCGGGACCATGACGGCGCCGGACGGGGCGCCACTGCGCTACGGCGACCAGACCAAGGACTATCGGCTGCCCGGGTTCCTCGCCTCAGGCGGGTTCAACCTCCCGGCTTCCGATCCTGCCGTTGCCGCGTGAGGGAGAGGACGCCAGGATCGCGTCCCTAGTCATCGTCGGTTTTGCCTCCGCGGCGAGATGCTGCCAATCGATGTCCCCGCAATCGCGCCGGACCTGATCCATGAGCACCTCGGCGGTCGCGTCCGACGGGTCGTCCCGCCTGTCGGCGATCCGGGATGCCAGCAGTCCGGTGGTGGGCGCCTCAAGCCAGACGCCCTGGAACGCGACACCGGATTTCGCGGCCGTCGCCTCGATGGACGCGCGCTCGGAAGGCCGGTCGAACACAGCATCGGCAACGACCGCACACCCGGAGGACAAGGCTTGGCATGCCTCGTCCCGGAGGGAGGCGTAGACCGTTGCGGACACCTCCGGCAGATAGGCGGACGGAGGTAAGCGCGTCTCGGCCGAAACGCCGAAGGCATCCTTGCGGATGCGGTCGCTGTTGAGGACACGGGCGCCGGGCGGCGAACCGAGATGGGACGCAACGCAGGCCGCAACGGTCGACTTGCCTGATCCGCTGAGGCCCCCGACCGCGAGCAGCGTCGCGTCCGAACCCGCCAGCAGCGACAGGGCGAAGTCGTGATACGCGCGCGCCTCGACGAGCGTTCTCGCGGCTTTGCCTGGAGGTTGACCACCCGCCTGGGCCGCCGTGACATGGGCACGGATCGCGGCGCGGATTGCCATGAGGAAGGGCAACGCTCCGATGCTGGAAGCCTCGTCCGTCTCGTCGAGGTAGCGATTGAACAGAAGATTGGCGAGGTCGCCCTTGTCGCGGTGCCAGAGATCCATAAGCAGGAAGGCGAGGTCGTAGAGGACGTCGATGGTCGCGATGGCGTCGTCGAACTCGATGCAGTCGAACAGGGTCGGTACGTCGTCGACGAGACAGATGTTGCGCAGGATGAGATCGCCGTGACAGTGGCGCACCTTACCGGTCAGACGCCGATTCTCCAGCATGGGAGCATGCCGTTCGAAGGCGCTTCGGAAGGCGGCGCGAAGGGCGTCCGCCGCCTCCTCCGAGACCAGCGCCACCGCGCGTAGCGAGCGGTCGTTCATGTCCAGGACCGCGGCGATGCCGGCCGCCCCGCCATGATCGAGACTGACCGCCGCGTCGCGATGGAACTCCACGATGCGATGCGCAAGGTCGGTGATCAGGGCCGGGGTGAGCGCATCGCGCTGCGCCATGTCGTCGAGAAGGTCGTGCTGCGCGAAACGGCGCATTTCCACGACCGCGTCGACGAGGGGGCCGGTGCCGTCGAAGGCCAGCCGCCCGTCGGCCTCCCGCGTGATCCGGCGGACCCCGAGGTAGAGTTCGGGCGCGGTGCGACGGTTCAGGACGAGTTCGGCCTCGCAGAAGGCCAACCGGCGCTCGGCGGTCGAGAAATCCAGATAGGGAAAGCGAACGGGTCGCTTGAGCTTGAATGCACGGTCGCCGGCCATGAGGACGGTCGAGATGTGCGTCGTGATGGTGTCGACCGGAAGCCCCAGGAGGGCGGCCTCGCCTTTCAGGAAAGCGACGGTCTCGGCCTGATCCTCCACGGTCATGGGCGCGCCACCGCGGTCGGTGGTGTCACGAGCGGCTCCGATCCAGAGCCCCGGACCGGGGTCCGCAACCGGCTGCTCGCCGTCGTGTCGATGAAGCGGTCACGCAACCAGCTCATCCAGGCCATTGAAAGCTCCCTCGTCATTCCTGGGCCTCGCTCGGGTCAATGGGACATCAGGCAACAGATCGGGCTGTGGTCGAGGAGGTTGCGCGTGACCCCGCCGAAGAACCATTCGCGTAGGCGGCTGTACCCGAAGGCCCCGCTGACGATCAGGTCCGCCCCGAAGCCCTCGGTAGCATCGAGGAGGGTTTCGGCCGTGCCTCCCCCGTTCGACGCCTTGAGGATTCCCGCGGCCTTCACTCCGTGTAAGCCGAGATAGGCCACCACGTCGTCCAACTCGGTCCGGTCGCCGTCGTCCGTGACCTGAACGACCTGGACCGCCTCGGCGAGCTTCAGGAACGGCATCGCGTCCGAGATCGCCCTGCGGCTCTGCATTGTGTTCTTCCAGGCCACGACCACGCGGGACGCCGACAGCCGTTCCACGCCCCGCGGGACCACGAGCACGGGCTTGCCCACGGCCATCAGCGCGTTGCCTGGGCTCACCGCGGCCACGAGGTGCGGCCGGTCGTTCGTCCCCTGACGCCCGACGACGACGATGTCGGCCGCCCGCGATTGCTCCGCGAGGAAGGTGACGGTCTCCATGAGTTCGGAACGCCACTCGGTCTGCTCGGCCGGTTCGGCCGCGAGGCGGAACGCCTCCTCCGCCGACTTGAGCTCATCGAGGGCCTTTTGGCGGATCTCCTCGACCCCGTATCCGGTCGGTACCGAGGTCTCGCCGAACCCCCGCGGGTAATCCGGCCCCCAGGCCGCGACGCCTATGAGACGTGCATCGAGCCTTCGCGCCAGATGCGCCGCGAGCGTCACGCGTGGCGCCGCCTGCTCCCCTGGGTCAACGGCGACGATGATGCTGGCGTACGACATGGCAGGCCTCCGACGACGAAAGGGAGACCATGCCCGGGCATCGAAGGGCCATCGTTGATCCAGCGCAAACACGTACCCAAACGTAGCGAGAATCGGCGACACCGAGGTGTCGCACGCGGACCGTGTCTCCCGTTTCGCGGGGGAGTGGATCGGCGACACCGCGTTTGCGCTGGGTCAAAGACGTCTCCGCCCCGAACGGGCATTCCAAGCGTCCCGTATCCAATCGAGGCACGCCATACATGACCTTCGCAAGCATCATGGTGTCCATCGACCTCGCCGGTGACGCAGGCGCCCGGACATCCATCGCGGTCCATCTCGCGGACGCTCTCGATGGCCGCACGATAGGCGTCGCCGCGCAGATGCCGGACCATGTCACGGCGCAGGTCGGACCGATGGGCGCCTCCGCGTTCCTACCGGGACTGACCGAACGGGCCGTCCTCGAAGGGCTCGCCCGAGCGCAGGACCTGTTCCGCGTGGCGGTCGGAAGCCGGAGCCGGGTCTCGTGGCGCTCCGCCGTCGAGCCCGGCCTGGCCTTCCTGACGGACCAGGCCCGGGCGGCCGACCTCATCGTCGTCGGACGGGGAGACGAGGACGGGGCGACCGGGTGCATCCGCCCACTCGACCCTGCCTCCGTCGTCCTCGCCGCGGGACGGCCAGTGCTCGTCGTGCCGCCCGGCATCGACCACCTCGAACTCCGACGCCCGATGGTGGCGTGGAAGGACACGCGGGAGGCCCGTCGCGCGGTCATGGACGCCTTGCCGATCCTGCGCCTGGCGGGCCGGGTCGACGTCGTGGCGGTCACGCCCACGGACCAGGCCACCGGAGCTGCGGACGTGGCCGCCTACCTCTCATCGCACGACATCGATGCAACGTCTTCTGAGTACCTGACCGAGGGGGCGAGCGACGCGGAGACACTGCTCGACCTCGCATCCGAGTACGCGTCGGACCTGATCGTCATGGGAGCCTACGGGCACGGCCGAGTGCGGGAAATGATTCTCGGCGGCGTCACCCGGGATGTCCTGCGGTACTCCCCCGTCTGCAGCTTCCTGAGCCACTGATGAGCGACAGCGCCCCCGCGACCGGCCCGATCCCCCCATCTGCCCCGGCAATGCCCGTCGCCACCGGGAAGCCACCCGTCGACGGCGCGGTCACCCACCTCGCCCGCCAATTGATGGAGGCCGGATTGGAAGGATTGTCCGAGCGTGAGCGGCGGGTGATCCTCCACATCGCCAAGCGGTGCCACGTGTCCCGGGACGTGAACCGCGTCCTCGTCGAGCATCAGACTTTCGGCGAGCGTCTCGCGGATCGCGTCGCCCAGTTGGGCGGATCCTGGGGCTTCATCCTCGTTTTCACGGGAATGCTCGGCGCATGGGTCGTGGTGAACACCGTCATCCTCGGCCGGGCCGACGGCTTCGACCCCTATCCGTACATCTTCCTCAACCTGATCCTGTCGATGGTCGCTGCGCTCCAGGCCCCGGTGATCCTCATGTCCCAGAACCGCCAGGCGGCCCGGGACCGGCTCGCGGCCGGCCTCGACTACGAGATCAACCTCAAGGCCGAGGTCGAGATCATGGCCCTGCACGAGAAGCTCGACCGCATCCGCATGGAAAGCCTCGAAGGCATGCTGGAGGCCCAATCGGTGCGGATCGAGGTCATCGCCAAGGCGGTTGGCATCCACTCGATGAAGTCCGTCCCGGACTGACGGGCCGCATCCCTACGAGAAGGCGCCGTGCCTCGTGGGTTGGACAGAGGAACCGGACCGACGATCCTCAGCGGATGCCGATGCGTCGTCACGAGCCCGTCGGCGGCCCGGACCCGCGGGCATGCCGGTAATCTTCAAGGATCTCGCTTGCGAGCGCTCGGCGCTGAAGGTCCTCAAGCTCGGGGAGGATGTCGTTGTCCGAGGCGTCGTGCGCCGAGACCAGCCAGACCCCGTCGGCCGCCGTCTCGAACGTGACCAGGGACTTCGGCCGGACGTACTGGTCCTGAGAGTCGATGCAGGGGTGGCACGGCATGGTCGATCCTCCGGTATCGCCAACGGGTCGAGGCGGTGGTGCCTCGACCCGCAGAGGGTGAGCTGATGCCCCGTCTCGTCATTTCGCGGATTTGGTGGACCCGGTGACGATGTCCTCGTCGGTGAAGCGGATCATTCCCCCGGCGATCACGAGCTTGTCGCCCTTTTCCACTGAGCGGCCGTATCAGGAACCCGTGACGCGAAGCTCGCAGCCTTCCTTGCACTCGATCTCGGCCGAGGCCCCCGCCGCCAGTTTCTGGGTCGCCTGGGCCTCGCCCTTGTCCACCATGAGGGTGTGTTCGCCCTTGTCCTGGTTGGTCACGGTGATCGCGAGCGCCGGGGTCGCGACCAGCATCGTACAGGCCAGGAAAGCAGCCGTGATTGGGGTATGTCTCATGTCTTGTCTCCGTCCGTTGGCGTGATGCCGTCGTGACGGGGATGTAGGGTCTGGCTGCCGCAACCCTCCCCCCCAGACACCGCCATGGGCCTGAGTGATTTCGCGGAGCCGCTATCCGAATTTGCGCAGACGCCGCGACCAGCGTCGACGATGCCCGTTCCATGGGGAATGCGAGACGGGCATCGGAGAGCCTCTCGACCTGAGCGTTCATAACCGATGTCCCGCCTCGGTTTCTCGACGGGCCGATTTCGACCTGCAGCCGAGGTCAGCGCTCCAGGGACTTCAGGTAGGCCAGCACATCCGTAATCTGGTCGGGTTCAAGCTGGAACTGCGGCATGGTCGGGTGACCTGTAGTGATGCCCTCCGCCAGGGCCTCGCCAAGGTCCTCGACCGGGTATCTCGTATGTAGGTCCCGGAATGCCGGCGCGATGCCCAGCGGGCTCGCGCCGATCCGTCCCACGGCATGGCAGCTGGCGCAGTTCGCCCCAACGAAAGTCTTGCCGCGTTGGACCTGCCCCTCCGTGGCGGCCGCCAGGCTTCCCATGAGGCAGGGGAGGAAAAGCATCGACAAGGCAAGGCGCAGGGACACGGGACGGCTCCAGATTCGGTGGATCGTGGGATGCGGCGAGGGCCATCGGCACGATGGGCCGGGACGCAAGCGCCACCGACCCACCGCAGCACCGAAACCGGGTCTGCGATGCCTAGGACATCTGGATCTCGGGGCCGGTCTCGTATTCCACGACCTCGTTCGTTAGCTGCAGGTCGACCTGGGCGATTGTCGTCCCTTCCGGGCCGGCCATGGACGGATGGTCCGTCCAGACCCAGTCGCGCACCTGTGGCAGGTCCTCGCCGGTGCGGCAGACGTGTTCGCGGTGCAGGGCCAGCAGGTCGCGCAGTTCCTCCTCGGCATGCTGCACGGCCGGCCCCAACCCGGACGACCACTTCAAAGCGGCGAGCGCGAGGTGGTAGCGGTCGAGACCGTTCAGCACCGCCATATCGAAGGGGGTCGTCGTCGTCCCCTCCTCGACGAAGCCGTGGACGTGGATGTGTCCGTGGTTGGTGCGCCGGTAGGTCAGCCGATGGATCAGCCACGGGTAGCCGTGGTAGGCGAACACCACCGGTCGGTCGCGTGTGAACAGGCTGTCGAAGGTGGCGTCGTCGAGCCCGTGCGGGTGCATGTCGGGCGACGGCAGCGTCATCAGGTCGACGACGTTGACGACCCTGATCCGGATCTCCGGAATGCGGGTGCGGAGCCAAGCGACGGCGGCCAGGGTCTCCATCGTCGGAACGTCGCCAGCGCAGGCCATAACAACGTCCGGCTCGGCCGGGCCGTCGTTCGAGGCCCATTCCCACACCCCAATGCCGGCCGTGCAATGTCGGGCCGCCTCGTCTGCGCCGAGCCACTGGAGGGCCGGCTGCTTGCCGGCGACGACGACGTTGATGCGGTCGTGGGTGCGCAGGCAATGGTCCATCACCCAGAGCAGGCAGTTGGCGTCCGGCGGTAGGTACACCCGCGCCGTGTCGCCCTTCTTGTTGGCGACGAAGTCGATGAAGCCCGGATCCTGGTGGCTGAACCCGTTCTGGTCCTGGCGCCAGACATGCGAGGTCAGCAGGATGTTGAGCGAGGGCACGGGCTTGCGCCAGGCCAGTGCCCGGGAGGCCTTCAGCCACTTCGCATGCTGGTTCACCATCGAATCGACGATGTGGATGAAGGCCTCGTAGCAGGCGAAGACGCCGTGGCGGCCGGTGAGAAGGTAGCCTTCGAGCCAGCCCTCGCAGAGGTGCTCCGACAGCACCTCCATCACCCGGCCCTGGCGCGCGAGGTGCTCGTCGGTGGGCAGGATGGCATCGCGCCAGACCCGGTCGGTGACGTCGAACACGGCGTCGAGGCGATTGGACAGGGTCTCGTCCGGCCCCATCACCCGGAAGTTGCGGGCCTCCGCGTTGAGGGCGAGCACGTCGCGAAGGTAGCGGCCGAGAACGCGGGTGGCCTCGGCGACCGCCGTGCCGTGGGACGGCATCGCGACGGCGTAGGCGGCGAGGTCGGGCAGGCGCAGCGGCCTCGGATCGCGT
>NZ_VRVC01000297.1:0-705 GCF_008040005.1 Methylobacterium sp. WL19 | reverse complement strand
GGGTCGGCGCGACCGTGCTGGTCCGGCCCGGGGACCGCATCCCGGCCGACGGGA
Source organism: Methylobacterium sp. WL19 (assembly GCF_008040005.1). Taxonomy (NCBI): domain Bacteria; kingdom Pseudomonadati; phylum Pseudomonadota; class Alphaproteobacteria; order Hyphomicrobiales; family Methylobacteriaceae; genus Methylobacterium; species Methylobacterium sp. WL19. The sequence goes on along the minus strand of NZ_VRVC01000297.1, from coordinate 651 downwards.
CCGTCCTCGCCGGCGAGAGCGCGGTGGACGAGGCGCCGGTCACCGGCGAGAGCGTGCCGAGGCGCAAGGCGCCGGCCGATGCTGTGTTCGCCGGAACCGTGAACGGCGAGGGCGCGCTGCGGGTGCGGGTGACCGCGGCGGCGCGCGACAACACCATCGCGCGGGTCGTCCGGCTGGTCGAGGAGGCCCAGGAAGCGAAGGCTCCGACCGAGCGCCTGATCGACCGGGTCGCCAGGGTGTACACCCCGGCGGTGGTCGCGGTGGCGGCGCTCGTCGCCGTGCTGCCACCCCTCGTCGTCGGCGCCTCCTGGGCCGAGTGGGTCTACAAGGGGCTGGCCATCCTGCTGATCGGCTGCCCGTGCGCGCTGGTCATCTCGACCCCGGCGGCCATCGCGGCCGGGCTCTCGGCCGGAGCCCGCCACGGGCTGCTCATCAAGGGCGGCGCCGTCCTGGAGCGGCTGGCCGCGGTGACTATGGTCGCCTTCGACAAGACCGGCACACTGACCGAGGGCAGCCCCGTCGTGACTGACGTCGCGGCGTTCGGCCGGTCGGAGCGGGACGTGCTCTCGCTCGCCGCCGCGTTGGAGGCCGGCTCCTCGCACCCGCTCGCCAAGGCGGTCCTGGCGAAGGCGGCGGAGGTCGGGGCGCCGG
>NZ_VRVC01000296.1:0-710 GCF_008040005.1 Methylobacterium sp. WL19 | reverse complement strand
CACGCCCTCGGTGCGGGCCGCGCCGCCCCAGCGGAGCACCGCGCCCGTGAGTGCCTGGGCGCGCCTCAAGACCTCGCTCCGGGCGCTGTTCGGCGCACGCGCCTGAGCCCGGAGCACCCGGTTCTCCCTCCCCTGCCGCATCCCGGAGATCGCCATGAGACCCTCGCCCCTCGTCCTTGCCGGCCTTGCCGCCCTCCTCTCCTCCTGCGCCGCCTCGCCCTGCATGGCGTCGCCCACGGATGCCACCGTCCTCCTGCCCTGGGGCGACGGCGCGATCGCGCTGGCCCACCTGATCACCGCCTTCCTGGTGCCGCTCGCGATCACCGCGGCGACCGCCGCAGTGGCGCGGATCGCCGGCCCGTTGCAGGTCCTGATCACGACCTCCCTCGTGGAGCGCCTCGTGCGCAACGTCGGCGATTACGCGATCAATGCCGTGGCCGGCGCGGTGCGCGGGCGGACCTTGTCGGTGCCGGTGGGCTCGGCGGTTATCGCGCAGGCGGTCCAGCGGGCGCTCGACCAGGCGCCGGCCTGGCTGGTGACGGCGTCGGGCGGGGCGGAGGGCCTCGCCGAAAAGGTCTTCCGCAGCCTGCCCCTCGACGAGGAGGCCACGACCGGCAACACCCTGCCCCCCGCCCTCGACACCCTGCGAGCGGGCCGGGACCGGCCATCGCCGACCTGAGCCGCGTTCCGCGGGCAGCGCCGCCCTGCCC
>NZ_VRVC01000295.1:0-712 GCF_008040005.1 Methylobacterium sp. WL19 | reverse complement strand
GTTCTGAGCCGGGGCTCGGGGCTCGCGCCGGCGATGCCCGGCCGGATCGATCGGAGGGGCCGCGCTCCGTCCGATCGAGAGACGATTCCTATCATACGGCCTCCCCTGAAGCCGGCGGGCGTGTCGCCATCTCGCTCGCGCCGGTCGCAGCCGATACCGGGTGGTCGAGGTGACGGAGGCGGGTCGCATGGCGCCTGACGACACTCCGGGGCCGCGCGTCGGGGGGCCGGCGTGATGACGGAAAAGCCTACCGACGACCGCCGCATCCGCGTCGTCGCCGTGGCCGTGCAGAAGGGCGGCACCGGTAAGACGAGCCTCGCCGCTTCCCTGTCCGTGGCGGCGGCGGAGGACGGCGAACGCGTGATCGCCTTCGACCTCGATCCGCAGGGGTCGCTGGCCGGCTGGGGCGCCCTGCGTCGCAAGGACGGAGTGACCGTCGAGCGCATCCAGGCCTGGGAGATCGGGCAGATGCCCGAGATCCTGGAAGGCTGCCGCGAGAACGGAACCACCCTCGTCGTCATCGACACCGCCGGCACCGCCACGGGTCTGGCCCCGGCGCTGCGCACGGCCGACCTCGTGGTCGTACCGGTGCGCCCGTCGCGGCTCGACCTCGTGGCCGCGAGGCCGACCCTCCAGACCCTCGTGGGCCTCGGTATGCGGAGCCGGCTGGCCCTCGTCCTCAACCAATGCCCGCCCCCCCCCAACCCCCCCA
>NZ_VRVC01000294.1:0-758 GCF_008040005.1 Methylobacterium sp. WL19 | reverse complement strand
GCGCAGGTCGCGGCGGCCGGCGCGACGCCGCCACCGCCGACGACCTGCGCCGGCTGATGGATGCCTATCCAGACCCGTCGTGATTTGGTTCGGCCGTCGATGAAACCCGGCTCCCGCGCGAGCCGCCGTGCTGTCCGCGAGGGACGTCTCGTCCCAAAAAACCACCTCATCCTGAGGTGCGGCGACAGCCGCCTCGAAGGAGCCCTCCAGCCCACTCTGCGGCTTCTGGAGCCCTCCTTCGAGGCCTTCGCTGCGCTGCGGCACCTCAGGATGAGGTCGGTGGATCGGATGGGGACGGGGAGAACCGAGCCCCTGAGACGCAGATGACAGGAGGCACCCATGGCCGAGACCGAGATCGACCGCACCCTCGCCGCGCGGGCGAAGCAACTGAGCACCCTGGACAACCTGGCCCAGAAGTTCGGCGACAGCCTGAGCAAGGCCTTCACCGGCACGGTCGGCCCGGCCAAGCAGCTCGACGGGGCGCTGACATCCCTCGTCACCAAGCTCGCCGGCATGGCCGGCAAGGCCGTCCTCGACCCGGTGAAGGGCGGCATCGAATCCCTGGTGAGGAGCCTGATCAATTCCGGCGCATCGAGCACCGCCTTCGCCAAGGGCGGGGTGATCTCCGGCGGGCGGGTGCGCCCCTTCGCCGATGGCGGCGTGGTGGCCGCCCCCACCTACTTCCCCCTGCGCGACGGGACCGGCCTCATGGGCGAGGCCGGGCCGGAGGCGATCCTGCCGCTCGCGCGGGGCAGCGA
>NZ_VRVC01000293.1:0-770 GCF_008040005.1 Methylobacterium sp. WL19 | reverse complement strand
CCCAGGAGGCGGCCGAGGCCGCGCTTCTGGCCGCGATTCCCCCCGAGCCGCCGCAGCCCCTGTGGCGCCAGCCCTATACCCCGCCGCCCGGCGTCCGCTTCTTCCGCTCGCCCGATCGCCGTCCGCAGGCCGTCCTCGCCGCCATCGTCGAGGAGCCGCTGCCCATCCCCGCATCGGTGAGCGAGCCGATCCTCGACGCCGCGCCGGCCCCGCCGCCCGTCGACCGCGATTGGACCGAGGTCCCGGACTGGGCCGCCATGCGCGCCTGGTTCGACGGCGAGGATTCGACTGCCGTGGAGACATGGTCGGCGATCCAGGCCGATTCCGCCGAGGCTTCGGCTCCGTCCCTGTTGGAGGCTTCTCCCGTGCGGGAGCCTGCCCCGGTGCCGGAGATGTCCCCGGTGCCGGATCTGGCGCCGGTCAGCACACAGGCGGACGAGACCTCACCCTTCACGGTCTCGCCGCCCGTGGACATCTCGCTCCTTCGCCCGCTGCCGCCCAGCCCCGTCTATGTCCTCGACCGGCTGATGCGGTTCGACCGTGGTGGCGCGCCCCTGCCCGCCAACGGCCAGGATAATGGCCAGTCCGCGCCCGTCAGGGACGAGCCGAGCCACGAGGACCGCGTCGCGGAAGTCGCCGAGGCGGCCACCCTGGCTCTCGTCATCGAGCAGACCGGGCCGGCCCCCCAGCGTTCGGTTGCCGTCTCGGCCATGGCCGCCCGCGCGGCGATCCGTCCGGCCCGCATGCCCGCCGCCCCGGTGGCGCAGGCC
>NZ_VRVC01000292.1:0-794 GCF_008040005.1 Methylobacterium sp. WL19 | reverse complement strand
GCCTCGCGCGCGGCGGCGCCCGGCCCGTCCTTGGGGGCGAAGCGGCGAAGCACGGCCTTGACCCGCTCCACCAGGAGGCGCTGCGAGAACGGCTTATGGATGAAGTCGTCGGCGCCCATCTTGAGGCCGAAGAGCTCGTCGATCTCCTCGTCCTTCGAGGTGAGGAAGATCACCGGCAGGTCGGATTTCTGGCGCAGGCGACGCAGCAGCTCCATCCCGTCCATGCGCGGCATCTTGATGTCGAAGATCGCGAGATCGGGGGGCGAGTGCTTCAGGCCGTCGAGGGCCGAGGCGCCGTCGGTATAGGTCTGGATCCGGTAGCCTTCGGTCTCGAGGGCGATCGAGACGGAGGTGAGGATGTTTCTATCGTCGTCCACGAGGGCGATGGTGGGCATTTCGCGTTCCCTGTTGCTCGGATGCGGCCTTCGCGGACGTCGGTTCGCTCTTGTCGTCTCCGCATCCCGCCCTCAAAAGACGAGGGCCGGCAAGACGCGCTGGCGAACCCTTCGGAAACGGGGCCGCATTCGCGCGGAGAGTCAGGCTGTGTAAAGACTTCGGTTGAAAAAAGCGAGCTTGCCCGGTGGATATGTCGGTTTGACGCTTGACTGAGGCCGCCGCGCCGCAGTCCGGCGGCCTCGCGCAAGCGGTTCGAGAACACCTATCATCGCGATTCTGAATGAAGGCCGGCGGTCGGAAAAGCCCGGCGCGGAACCACATGAAAGCAGGATGCACCATGGCTGACGAAAACCGGATCGAGGATGGTCGGGGCGGGGGCGAGGCGGGCGAGGCACCGC
>NZ_VRVC01000291.1:0-814 GCF_008040005.1 Methylobacterium sp. WL19 | reverse complement strand
TGGTCGAGGTTATGGCCATCGACCGGGCCGACATAGTGGAAGCCCATCTCCTCGAACATCGTGCCGCCGCCCACCACCAGGGAGCGGGCGTACTCTTCCGCCGCCGCCGCACGCTGGTAGATCGCCTTCGGCAGGAGCTTGCCGAGCTGCTTGGCGGTCTCGCGCAGGCCGCGATAGGTCCCGCCCGAGGCGAGCCTGGCGAAATAGGCCGACATCGCTCCCACCGGCGGGGCGATCGACATGTCGTTGTCGTTCAGGATCACGATCAGGCGCGAATGCAGCGCCCCGGCATTGTTCATCGCCTCGTAGGCCATGCCCGCCGACATCGAGCCGTCGCCGATCACCGCGATCATGTTGCGGCGCCTGGGCGCGGGCGCGCCCTTGGCCTTGGCCGACGCCTCGTCGAGGTCGCGCGCCACCGCCATGCCGAGCGCCGCCGAGATCGAGGTGGAGGAATGCGCCGCCCCGAACGGGTCGTAGACGCTCTCCGACCGCTTGGTGAAGCCCGACAGCCCGCCCGGCTGGCGCAGCGTCCGGATCCGGTCGCGCCGCCCCGTGAGGATCTTGTGCGGATAGGCCTGGTGCCCGACATCCCACACGATCCGGTCGTCGGGCGTCTCGAACACGTGATGCAGGGCCACCGTCAGCTCGACCACGCCCAGACCCGACCCGAGGTGACCGCCCGTCACCGACACCGCGTCGATCATCTCCTGACGCACAGCGTCCGCCACCGCCTGAAGCTGGCTCTCGGGAAGCGCGCGAAGAGCAGACGTCTCGTCAAGCCCGTCGAGGATCGAGGTTTCTATCCGTGACA
>NZ_VRVC01000290.1:0-837 GCF_008040005.1 Methylobacterium sp. WL19 | reverse complement strand
CGTTGCTTTCAGCGTTGGTTTGGCATGGCCAGACCGCTTCTCCCCGATGATCTCTGGGATGAGATCGCTCCGCTCCTCCCGCCGCCTCGGCCGCGTCCGAAGGGCGGGCGTCGTCCGATCGAGAACCGGGCCGCACTGACGGGCATCCTGTTCGTGCTGCGCTCGGGTCTGCCGTGGGAGATGCTGCCGGCCGAGATGGGCTGCGGCTCCGGCATGAGTTGCTGGCGGCGGCTGCGGGATTGGCAAGCGGCGGGCGTGTGGGGCCGCCTGCATCACGTGCTGCTGGAGCGCCTGCACGCAGCGGGTGAGATCGACTGGAACCGGGCTTGCCTGGACAGCGCGTCTGTCCCGGCCAAAAAGGGGGGCCTGCCACCGGCCCGAACCCGACGGACCGGGGCAAGCCGGGTACGAAGCGCCACCTGGTCACCGACGCGCGTGGCACGCCGCTCGGCTTCCGCCTGAGCGGGGCCAACCGGCACGACAGCATCATGATGGCAGCTACTCTCGATGCCGTTCCGCCTCTGCGGAGCGGTCGACGAGGGCGACCGCGACGCCGTCCGGACAAGCTCCACGCCGACAAAGCCTACGATGCCAGACCTCGCCGCCAGGAGTGCCGGGCGCGGGGGATCGTGCCGCGCATCGCGCGTAAGGGCATCGAGAGCAGTGAGAAGCTCGGACGTCACCGTTGGGTCGTGGAGCGCACCCACGCCTGGTTCAACCGATTCCGTCGATTGCCCGTCCGCTACGAGCGACGCAGCGACATCTACGAGGCCTTCACGAGCCTCGCGGCCAGCCTCATCACCCTCAACCAGATCAAACGGTTCTGTTAGGCGCTCT
>NZ_VRVC01000289.1:0-849 GCF_008040005.1 Methylobacterium sp. WL19 | reverse complement strand
CCGCAGCGCCGGCGCCCGCTCCGGCTCCCGCTGCGCCAACGCCCGCACCAAAGGCCGCCGCACAGGGGCTCACCACCGATCAGGTGCGCGGATTCTACCAGAAGGGCACGTTCGAGGAGGTTCCCCTCGATGGCATGCGCAAGACCATCGCCAAGCGCCTCACCGAGGCGATGCAGGTGGCGCCGCATTTCTACCTCACGGTGGATTGCGAGCTCGATGCGCTGATGGCCCTGCGCGAACAACTCAACAAGAGTGCCGGCACCACCAAGGACGGCAAGCCGCTGTTCAAGCTCTCGGTGAACGACTTCGTCATCAAGGCGATGGGCCTCGCGTTGATGCGCGTGCCCGCCGCCAACGCGGTCTGGGCCGAGGACCGGATCCTGCGCTTCAACAACGCCGAGGTCGGCGTGGCGGTGGCCATCGACGGCGGGCTGTTCACCCCGGTGATCCGCAAGGCCGACCAGAAGACGCTCTCCAACATCTCCAACGAGATGAAGGACTTTGCCGGCCGGGCGCGGGCCAAGAAGCTGAAGCCGGAAGAGTACCAGGGCGGCGTCACCTCGGTGTCGAACCTCGGCATGTTCGGCATCAAGCACTTCACGGCGGTGATCAACCCGCCGCAATCCTCGATCCTGGCGGTAGGCGCCGGTGAGAAGCGCGTGGTGGTCAAGGACGGCGCGCCTGCGGTGGTCCAGGTGATGACCGCCACCCTGTCCTGCGACCACCGCGTGCTCGACGGGGCGCTCGGCGCCGAACTCATCTCGGCCTTCAAGAACCTGATCGAGAACCCGATGGGGATGCTGGTGTGACCGGAATCCACTGACCCGTCCCCCAGCCCGGCAATCACCC
>NZ_VRVC01000288.1:0-853 GCF_008040005.1 Methylobacterium sp. WL19 | reverse complement strand
TGCCGCGGGCGCGACGCTCGGCGATGACGCCGCGCACCGCCCGGACGATGCCGACATAACCGGTGCAGCGGCATAGATTGCCCGAGAGGCCGGCACGGATGCGGCGCTCGTCGGCGTCCGGCAGGCGCAGGACGAGGTCGCGGGCGGCGATGAGCATGCCGGGCGTGCAGTAGCCGCACTGAAGGGCGTGCTCGCGGTTGAAGGCGGCGCGCAGTTCTCCGGCGACCGGGTCGTCGTCGAGCCCTTCGATGGTGGTCACCTCGGCGCCCGCGCAGGCGCCGGAGAAGGTCAGGCAGGCCCGCGCCGGCTCGCCGTCGAGGAGCACCGTGCAGGCGCCGCAGATTCCGTGCTCGCAGCCGAGATGGGTTCCAGTGAGGTCGAGGGTGTCGCGCAGGACGTCGGCGAGATGGGTGCGCGGCTCGGCCCGAAGGCTCCGCGCCCGGCCGTTGACGGTGAGAGCGAGGGGCGGGCTCTCGTCGCGGAGGGCGAACGATGCGGTGCTCATGCGGCCTCGCCGACTGTGCGTGTGAGGGAGGGCGGCGCGGCAGCCGCCTGCGCGATGGCGCGCGCCAGAACGGTGACGTGGACGTGGCGGTCGACGGCGTCGGTCATCCCGGCCCCGCGCAGGCGCGCATCGGCGGCCCGTGCATCGAAGCGTTCGGCGAAGTCGGGGCCGATCCGGCCGCCGAACAGCTCGGAGGCGTCCGGCAGCACGAGGGGCGTACGCTCGATGGCGCCGATCACCACGCGGCCGCGTCCGGCATGGGGCTCGATCCGCACGGCCCCGATGGCGTGGGCGAACTCGCCGATCTTGGAGCAATGCTTGACGTAGCCCCAGGCGGTGCCGGGAGGG
>NZ_VRVC01000028.1:0-43761 GCF_008040005.1 Methylobacterium sp. WL19 | reverse complement strand
TGCCGGGCTCCGGCGCCGCTGGCGAGCGCGCCAAGGCCGGGGCCGGTCATCCGGGCGCCGTGCCCTCCCCCATGGTCGGCACTGCCTATCGCCGGCCCTCGCCGGATGCAAAGGCCTTCGTCGATATCGGGTCCCAAGTGGCGGCCGGCGAGAAACTGCTTCTGATCGAGGCGATGAAGACCTTCAACGAGATCGTCGCGCCCCGCGCCGGAACGGTGACCGCGATCTTCTTCGAGGATGGTCAGCCGGTCGAGTTCGGCGAACCTCTCCTCGTCATCGAGTGATAGCGCCCCCCATGTTCGAAAAGATCCTGATCGCCAATCGTGGCGAGATCGCCCTGCGCGTCCTGCGCGCGGCCAAGGAACTCGGGATCGCCACTGTGGCGGTGCATTCGACTGCGGATGCCGATGCCATGCATGTGCGGCTCGCCGACGAGAGTGTCTGTATCGGTCCGCCCTCGGCCAGGGACAGCTACCTCAACATTCCCTCGATCATCGCCGCCTGTGAGATCACCGGCGCGGATGCGGTGCATCCGGGCTACGGATTTCTGTCGGAGAATGCGCGCTTCGCCGAAGTGCTGGCCCATCACAATATCGGCTTCATCGGTCCCAAGGCCGAGCATATCCGCATCATGGGCGACAAGATCGAGGCCAAGCGGACAGCCAAGCGGCTCGGTATTCCTTGTGTGCCCGGCTCCGAGGGCGGTGTCGACGATCCGGTCGAGGCCAAGCGAATCGCGGCGGAGATCGGATATCCTGTTCTGGTGAAGGCCGCCTCCGGTGGCGGTGGCCGCGGCATGAAGGTGGCGCGTACGGAGGCCGATCTGGAACAGGCCCTCGACATGGCGCGCACCGAAGCGAAAGCGGCGTTCGGTGACGATGCCGTCTATCTCGAAAAATATCTCGAGAAGCCGCGGCACATCGAAGTTCAGGTTCTGGGCGATGGTCGCGGCAAGGCAGTCCACCTAGCCGAGCGCGATTGCTCGCTCCAGCGACGTCACCAGAAAGTGTGGGAGGAAGGCGGATCGCCGGTGATCGACGAGGCGACCCGTGCTGAAATCGGCGGTATCTGCGCTCGGGCGATGCAGGAGCTGCAATATATCGGCGCCGGAACGGTCGAGTTTCTCTACGAGGACGGGCGGTTCTACTTCATCGAGATGAATACCCGCATCCAGGTGGAGCATCCGGTAACGGAGATGATCACCGGGGTGGATCTCGTGTCCGAGCAAATCCGTGTGGCCGCTGGCCTGCCCCTCTCGGTGACGCAGGAGGACATCAAGGTCACGGGTCATGCCATCGAGTGCCGGATCAATGCCGAGCATCCGGCTACCTTCCGTCCATCGCCTGGGCTCATTACCTACTTCCATCCGCCCGGCGGGCTCGGTGTACGCGTCGATTCTGCCGCCTATCAGGGGTATCGCATCCCGCCGAACTACGATTCGCTGATCGGGAAACTCATCGTTCACGGGCGTACCCGACATGAATGCCTCATGCGCCTGCGTCGCGCCCTCGACGAATTCGTGGTCGCCGGCGTCGACACGACGCTTCCGCTGTTCCGAACGCTGGTGCGAAATCCGGAGGTCCTCGCGGGAGCCTACGACATCCATTGGCTGGAGAGCTTCCTCGAAGGCGGTGGCCTCTCGGAGACGACGACCTGAATGACGCCGACAAACGGCTGAGAGGAACTGCTCCGCTTAAAGCTCGTTCTCTGGATAAGAAGTTTCTCATTGCGCGCAATCGAGGGTGACCGCCCGGCGCAGTGGGAGCACGAACCCAGAAGGACGAACGTCATGCGCATTGCAAAGCTTACCGTCGCTGCCCTGCTCCTCGCAGCCTCCCCGGCCTTGGCGCAGTCACCCTCAGGCAACGTCTCGCAGCCGGAACGGACTGTGCCACAGGCCGGCACGACGACGGGTGGTCCGCTCGACAATCCGTCCACCCGGGATATGCCGCCGGCCACCGGCAGCACGAGCCGTCCAGTTGGCGAGAATGGGATGTCCGCAGGAGCCGGCGCAGTCGATTCGGCAAAAGGCGGCAATGCCGATCAGACCAATAAGGGCATGGGAGCCAATACCGGTTCCACTTCCGGCGGTCCGGCGCGCTAATCGCAGCGCTTTCCCTTTGCTTGATTTAGAGCAGCCTGCCCCAAGAGGCAGGCTGCTTTGTTTTGACCAGCAGAAAAGATAGCTTTTTAACCGTGCGAATTGTTACAACGAGCGGATGTTTCGTTTCTCTCCGTACTCGACATTTATTGGTATTCTCATCCAAAAGAATAATTCGAAGTGCCCTATGAGAGAAGAATCTGCTGCTTTTAATGCCCATTTAGAAGCACGGAGCTTTTGATGTTTGTTTTTACCCCATTGAGATGCGACACATTGCCGGCTCACTACAAGGGGAACGCCTGGCGACGACAGAGCTTATCCGACCAGCCCGGCCCGGCAAGCGCCTTTTCTGACATCAGCAGGAAGCTACCGAGAGGCCGATCACCCTTATGACAATCGAGATATTCATGCGCACCCTGACCATCGCCGTGTTGGCCGCCTCCCTGAGCGCCACCGCCGCCTTCGCCCAGTCACCATCCGCATATATCGGTGCGCCCGACCGCATCGTCCCGATGACCGGCACGCAAGCAGACGGCATCTATCGTGATGCCGAAGGTCGCGTCGATGTCGAGGATACCGGCAGCGTTCGTAGCCGCCCCTTCATTTCGAACCGCGAGGCGGTGTTCGAGGATTCCGCGAAGGGCGGCAATGCCGAGCAGAACCAGCGTTCCAACCCCAATCTCGGTACGACTTCGGGCGGTCCCGAATTCTGAAATCGATCCTTTTCACAAGACGAGACGGCGGAGCGAAAGCTCCGCCGTTTTTCGTCGGGAGCGACGCTGGGTGATGCGTCCGCCCTCTGGCTTTCGTACGTCCGAAGCGTCACATTGGTCATCATGCAGCACGACCACGACGGCGACCGCGTGGACATCACTCCGCAGATCTTGCTGAAGGCCTATGCCGCCGGAATCTTTCCCATGGCGGAAGATGCCGATGACCCGACCATCTATTGGGTCGAGCCGAAAGCACGCGGAGTTCTGCCGATCGACCGTTTCCACGTCTCCCGTCGGCTCGCCCGTACAATAAGGTCCAACCGTTTTGAGGTTCGGACAGATTTCGATTTCGATAGCGTGATCGCCGGCTGCGCTGCTCCTCGAGGCGACGGGGAGAAGACCTGGATCAACGCACGTATCCGAGAACTCTACCGTGCCCTCTATGATGCCGGCCATGCCCATACGATCGAAGTCTATGCGGAGGGACGGATCGTCGGCGGACTCTACGGCGTATCGCTCGGAGCGGCATTCTTCGGCGAGAGCATGTTCCACGTCTCCCGCGATGCATCGAAGGTTGCCCTTGTCCATCTGATGGCGAGGTTGCGGATGGGTGGCTATCGCCTCGCCGATACGCAGTTCGTCACGGACCATCTGATCCAGTTCGGAGCGGAGGAAGTGCCGCGCCATGTCTACAAACGACGGCTAGCGGAGGCGATCGCTGAGGAAGCGGTCTGGGATGTCTGGCCGAAGGAGCGGGCCGTGAGTGGCGAGGAGGTGCTCACCTCGATCGCTCGGCAGACATGAATCGCGGTGCGCGTCAGCGGGTTCTGTCGAGCGCCATGCGCAGGGCGAGACTTCCGAGAACGCCGCCCATGATCCAGCGCTGGGCTTTCAGCCATCCGGGATTGCGCGACAGAAAGACGGCGATCGATCCTGCCGCCAACGCGATCAGCGCATTCACCGCGACGCTGATCGCGATCTGGACGGAGCCCAGCATCAGTGTCTGTCCCAGCACCGAGCCGCCCGTGGGTGTCACGAATTGCGGCATGAGCGCGAGATAGAGCATCGCGATCTTCGGATTGAGGAGGTTGGTGAGGAAGCCCATGGCGAAGAGCCGCTTCCGGCTATCGGGGGCGAGCCGGCTCACCTCGAACGGTGAGCGGCCACCAGGCTTCAGCGCCTGCCAGGCAAGGTAACCGAGATAGAGGGCGCCAGTCAGTCTTAGTGCATCGTATGCGTAGGGGATCGCCAGGATCAGAGCGGTGATGCCGAAGGCGGCACAGAGCATGTAGACGACGAAGCCCAGCGCGACCCCGCCGAGGGAGACCAGCGCCGCCCCGCGGCCCTGACAGATCGCGCGGGAGACCAAATAGGCCATGTTCGGCCCTGGCGTCAGCACCATCCCGAGGGAAACGCCCGCGAAAGCCAGAAGGGTGACGGCATCGGGCATGAAGCAAAACTCGGTTGCCCGGCCGATCCTACCGGAAGATGGCGTCGAAGATCGATTGCGGCTGCTGAGGCGGCGGCGCGGGCGCCGGGCCTTCGTTGGTCGGGAAGAATTTCCGCGATGGCTTCTGCTTCGGCTGCACCGGAACTCCGCGCGGCGCCTCCACATCGACCTGCCCGTTCGGGTTGACCTGTTGGGCCGTACGCGTCGGGTCCGAGTTCCGCTGGCGCTTGGTCTTCTCCGGCTTCGACGCCATGGCAGGCACGTCTTCCTGCTCGCGGGCCTCGGCGATGATGTCGTTGCCACCTTTGCAATCCACGAGCCACACATCGTAGATCGGATGCTCGATCGCATGCAGCCCGGGACTCGCCGCGAACATCCAGCCGGTGAAGATGCGGCGGTACTTGTTGTCGAGGGTTACCTCGTCGACTTCGAGGAAGGCCGTGGTCTTTGGGCTCTCGGTGGGCGGCCGGCTGTAGCAGACGCGCGGGGTCATCTGCAGTGCGCCGAACTGAACGGTCTCGTCCACCGCGACTTCGAACGACACGATCCGCCCCGTGATCTTGTCGAGGCCGGAGAACACCGCGGTCGGGTTCTTGATCTTGTCGGCGAGGGCATGGCCCGTCATCGGCAGGCCGAGCGCCGCGGTGCCCGCGAATAGAAGGCCGGCTCTGATGGCGAGATGCAGATTGCGGTGAACGAGCATGCGGCTTACCCGGCGCGGGACGAAGAGGCGTCTGCCCTAAGCCAGGGCGGTCGCGATGTCATGCACCGATAGACAGGCCAAGCATGGTGTAAAAAGGGCGGCCCAATCATGGGTGCTGGATCCGGCGTCGGCGGCCGCTCTCATTCGGCGAAGCGCTATTCCGGGCTCCAGGCCGCGTAGTCACCACCCGTCACGACCTTGTTGCCCGGATTGAGTTGGGATCCCTTCGGACGGTACGCCGCGCTGGTTCCGGTGAGATTCTCCACATGCGGCTTCTGCCACTCGCGCGGGGTGTAGCTCTCCTCACTCGGGGGAACGTCACCGTTATGGCAGAGCCAGCCGCGCCAGCCGGGCGGGACCTTCGATGCATCGGCATAGCCGTTATAGACGACCCAGCGACGCTCCGTCCCGACCGAGCGGTCGTTCAGCGGTCCGATGGCCTTGTAATAGGTGTTTCCGAAATCGTCTTTGCCGACCAGCTGGCCGTGACGGGCCGTCATGACGGCGAGCGACATGGTCTGCCCGTTCCACCATGTGAAGATCCGCAGAAGCGTGTCCTTGAGAGCCATCGCACTTGCCTGAACCGGACCGGCGCGACCGCCCGTCCTTCGATGGCCGGACTATGGTCAGGGGCCGGCACGAAGTCCAGCGCGAGTCGGACCGGGGACAGCCATCGGCGCGCGATCAGCGATCAGGCTCCTGGGGCGGTGCGGCGGGAATCACACAGCCAACGCGCCTTAACCAAAAGCTTACATGGCCAAGGCGGCGTCCGCCCTGTGAACTCAGAAATTTTCCAGCCGGATTCCCGCAACGTAAAACAGCACTTATCGCCGCCGCCGCGATATCCACAGGTTTTACGGTAGCACTACAACATATAGCGCGGAACGTAGCCGGCACACACAAGTTGTTGACGTGGAGGGCGTGTCCGAGATAGCTTTCGAAGGTCGCCGGGACGACGGGTTCGGTCCGGTAGCCCTAAGCATTTTCGGCCATCTGACAGCGCATCGCGAGCGTTCGCGAGCGCTTGCCTTCGTCAGACTTCAGTGAATCGGCGGCTGCGCAGGGCGCGGCGGCATCGTCGACTCTTCGACAAGGGATACAGGGTTCATGCGGTTCGAGCGGCGTTACACCACGGCCGGGCAATCCCCCTACGCGACCATCGCCTTCCGCAAGGCGTTGAGCGAGATCCGCAATCCGGACGGATCCATTGTCTTCCGCCTCGACGGCATCTCGGTGCCGGACAGTTGGAGCCAGGTCGCCAGCGATGTGCTGGCGCAGAAGTACTTCCGCAAGGCCGGCGTGCCGGCGCGCCTGAAGAAGGTCGAGGAGAACGACGTTCCCTCCTTCCTGTGGCGTTCTGTGGCCGACGAGGCCGCCCTGGCGGAACTGCCGGAGGCGGAGCGCGCCGGCTCTGAGATCTCATCCACCCAAGTGTTCGACCGGCTCGCCGGCTGCTGGACCTATTGGGGCTGGAAGGGCGGCTACTTCACCTCGGAGGAGGACGCATCCGCGTTCCTCGACGAGCTTCGCTTCATGCTGGCCAAGCAGATGGTCGCGCCGAACTCGCCGCAATGGTTCAACACCGGTCTCCACTGGGCCTACGGCATCGACGGTCCGGCGCAGGGCCATCACTATGTCGATTACCGCACCGGCGGACTGGTGAAGTCGGCCTCGTCCTACGAGCACCCGCAGCCGCATGCCTGCTTCATCCAGGGTGTGCAGGACGACCTCGTGAACGAGGGCGGCATCATGGACCTGTGGGTCCGTGAGGCGCGCCTGTTCAAGTATGGCTCGGGCACCGGCTCCAACTTCTCCATGCTGCGCGGCGAGAACGAAAAGCTCGGCGGGGGCGGCAAGTCGTCGGGCCTGATGTCGTTCCTGAAGATCGGCGACCGGGCGGCCGGCGCGATCAAGTCCGGTGGCACCACCCGGCGCGCAGCCAAGATGGTCATCGTCGACATCGACCACCCGGATATCGAGCAGTACATCGATTGGAAGGTGAAGGAGGAGCAGAAGGTCGCCGCCCTCGTCACAGGCTCCAAGATCGTTTCCAAGCACCTCCAGGCAGTGATGAAGGCCTGCACCCAGTGCGAGGCCGAGGGTGATGCCTGTTTCGACATCGAGCGCAATCCCGTCCTCAAGAAGGCTGTGAAGGCAGCCCGCAAGGAGATGGTGCCGGACGGCTACACCAAGCGCGTCATCCAGTTCGCCCGCCAGGGTTTCACCAAGATCGATTTCCCGGTCTACGACACCGACTGGGATTCCGAGGCCTATCTGACGGTTGCCGGCCAGAACTCGAACAACTCCGTCTCGCTTACCGACGACTTTTTGCGCGCGGTGGAGCGTGACGAGGAATGGCATCTGACGGCTCGGACCACCGGCAAGTCCGTGAAGACGGTCCAGGCCCGCGAGCTCTGGGATAAGATCGGCGAAGCCGCTTGGGCATCCGCCGATCCGGGCCTGCATTTCAATACGACCATGAACGATTGGCACACCTGCCCGTCCGCTGGCCGGATCCGCGCGTCGAACCCGTGCTCCGAGTACATGTTCCTGGACGACACGGCCTGCAATCTCGCGTCCGCCAACCTGCTGACGATGTACGATCAGGCCAGCGGCGAGTTCGACGTAGCTGCCTTCGAGCACCTCAACCGGCTCTGGACCGTGGTCCTCGAGATTTCGGTGATGATGGCGCAGTTCCCGTCGAAGGAGATCGCGGAGCTTTCCTACCGCTATCGTACCCTGGGTCTCGGCTACGCCAATATCGGCGGCCTGTTGATGAGCATGGGCCTGCCTTACGATTCGCATAAGGGTCGGGCACTGGCCGGTGCCCTGACCGCCATCATGACTGGTGTCGCCTACGCCACCTCGGCGGAAATGGCTGCCGAACTCGGGCCGTTCCCGGGCTACGACGAGAACGCGGATGCCATGCTCAAGGTCATCCGTAACCATCGCCGCGCGGCGCATGGCGAGGCTGCGGGCTACGAGTTCCTCTCGATCGCCCCCGTCCCCCTCGACATCGCCAACATTCCTCAAACGAACCTGGCGGAACGCGCCAAGGTGGCGTGGGACCGCGCCCTCTCGCTGGGCGAGGAGCACGGCTACCGCAACGCCCAGGCCACCGTCATCGCGCCCACCGGCACGATTGGCCTCGTGATGGATTGCGACACCACCGGTATCGAACCGGACTTCGCCCTGGTGAAGTTCAAGAAGCTCGCGGGTGGCGGTTACTTCAAGATCATCAACCGTGCCGTACCGAACGCCTTGCGTTCCCTCGGCTACCGCGAATCGGAGATTGCCGAGATCGAGGCCTATGCCGTCGGCCATGGTTCGATGGGGCAGGCTCCCGCCATCAACCCGGGTTCCCTGCGCGCCAGAGGCTTCACCGACGACAAGATTGCGGCCATCGAGGCGGGACTGAAGTCGGCCTTCGACATCAAGTTCGTGTTCAACCGCTGGACCCTCGGCGACGACTTCCTCAAGGACGTGCTTCAGGTTCCGGCCGATAAGCTCGCCGACGCGACTTTCGAGATCCTGCCCTTCCTCGGCTATTCGAAGAAGGACATCGAGGCAGCCAACACGCATATCTGCGGCGCGATGACCCTCGAGGGAGCCCCCTTCCTCAAGCAGGAGCATTACGCGGTCTTCGATTGCGCCAACCCGTGCGGGCGCATCGGCAAGCGCTACCTCTCGGTGGAGAGCCACATCCGCATGATGGCAGCGGCGCAGCCCTTCATCTCTGGGGCGATCTCTAAGACCATCAACATGCCCAACGACGCCACGGTCGAGGATTGCAAGAACGCCTACAAGCTGTCTTGGACGCTGGCCCTCAAGGCCAACGCCCTCTACCGCGACGGCTCGAAACTCTCTCAGCCCCTGAACTCGGCGCTCATCGCCGATGAGGAGGAGGATACCGAGGAGGCCATCGAAGCTCTGGTGGCGCAACCGGCCACCGCCAAGGCAGCGCAGCTCGCGGAAAAAATCGTCGAACGGGTGATCGAGCGCGTCGAGCGTATCCGCTCGCGCGAGAAGCTACCCGATCGGCGCAAGGGCTATACTCAGAAGGCTGTTGTCGGCGGCCACAAGGTCTATCTGCGGACCGGCGAATATGAGGATGGCCGCATCGGCGAGATCTTCATCGACATGCACAAGGAAGGCGCCGCCTTCCGTTCGCTGATGAACAACTTCGCCATCGCGATCTCGATCGGCCTTCAATACGGCGTGCCGATGGAGGAGTATGTCGACGCCTTCACCTTCACCCGCTTCGAGCCGGCCGGATTTGTCCAAGGCAACGACGCGATCAAGAACGCTACCTCGATCCTCGACTACGTGTTCCGCGAGCTGGCGATCTCGTATCTCGGCAGGATGGACCTCGCCCATGTCGACCCGTCTGAAATCGGCAACACGGTGATGGGCAAGGGCGAGGGCGAAGGGAGCCGCAGTGGCGGCGACAGGCCGGATCCCGTGGCGTCCAGCGTCGTCTCGCGCGGCCTGCTGCGCGGATCGGCCGACCGGCTTACCCTCATCCAGGGCGGCCCCGGCGGCGGCACGATGGGCATCGGCTCCGGTAACGCCGGAACGAGTTCCCCGGCCGGCGGCGTCGTTCATGCCCTGCGGGGAGCGACGGCATTGAAGGCCGAAGAGAGGGATACTTCAGTAGCTCTCGGGTTTTCTCTTCCAAATACAGAAGTCGGCCCATCAATTGCCTACCGTAGAACTGAAGCTAAGCTGAAGGGCTATGTGGGAGAAGCTTGCCCAGAGTGTGCAAACTTTACTCTCGTTCGGAATGGAACATGTATGAAGTGCGATACATGTGGAAGCACTACCGGCTGTTCATAAAGGAAAATGAGTATGGCCGGGACATATGTTACTACACCCCGGCCGTACTATAAAATCAATATTTCAGTCCAAAACTGCCGAGAGCTTGCATCTCTCGGCAGTTCCATCGATTTTAGTATTACAGAATTTATTGTCGGCCCTTTAATCGATCACTTTCGAGGAAGGCTTGGCATTGAGTATATCCTACAAGACGAAGTTGCCGGACCAGCTGAAGTGGTCATAAATGGCGATAAAACGTCTATACTATTAAGAGTAAGTAAGGAAATGTGGGCTGCCGCATCCAGGGGCGAGGCAGAGGGACGACGCATCTTAGCTCATGAAATAGACACATCTGGCTTCATAGAGATGATAAATTTCTATTTTCAGATGATATTGAATTCAATCATAGGTTTATTCCATCTGAATGCTTTGTTGAAAATCAAGCAAATGTCTTCGCTGATCTATTCCTGCTTCCAGATCAAGCGGTTAAAAATTTTGACGCAATTCAAGACCTTATTGATTATTGCGATTATTATTCTGGCGTACCTAGAGATGTGATACAACGTCGCTTCCGTATTGCACAAGAAAGAAAACGTCATTTTTTTCTTCCAAAGTATGAGATGGGGCGGATTTGTGCAAAGTGTGGAGAGGAAAAAGTTTCGCTGATTGTTTCCGTTCTTAAGTGTGATAATTGTGGTAATATTTCCTATTAACAAAAAACTAAGATTAGCTTAGCTCTTCAATGGCTGAGCTTTAGACGGTCGGCCATGCCGAAAGCCTCGTTACCGCCCTCCCCTTCGCCAAGGCCGAACGCACCGTGTCGGACCGCCGAGCCGAGGCCAAGATAAAGGGCTATGTCAGGGAATCCTGCTCCGAATGCGCGAATTTCACCCTCGTGCGTAACGGAACTTGCTTGAAATGCGATAAGTGTGGCGGAACGACGGGCTGCTCGTAAGGGGTTAGCAAAAACTGTTGCCACGACGAGCACCAAAACATTGCATTTCTAGCGATGTTTCTGGCTACTAAAATAACATAAAGCTGCGTATGACAGGACGGTGCGCGGAGGAATCCGCGCGTTTTTCCTTTATTTACACGGTATTATAAATGCTGAACCTGATCAGGCGTCGGAGCAAAAACTGCCCGAAGCCTCTTGCCTGCTTGACCTGCCCGGACGCCGGCCCGGCGACCTGCTTCCTGAGGCGATAGCGGCTCCGGCTGCCAGCCTGCTCCAGCCGCGGGGGCATCGCACACATCAGGGGGCGTCTTCATCAGCGTGCGAGGGCCGGCCCGCATCCGTCTCGCTGTGACGCGCCCGACCCGGAGCCAGGTCGGCGGTAATCCGCCGCTCCCTCACAGCAGCGAGGTTCGCCTCGTTGGCAAAGCATGCATCGCAGGAGACGTCACACCGCTTAGCCCGAGATGACTGCGGACGTCGTCGATGAGCGGCACCAGGGGGCGGGAGTGGGCGCAATTCGTAACAAGGGGATGCACAACGGTGATCTAACTCGCGGCATCGGCGGCGATCTGCCCGCGCTAGCCCTACACGAAGGCATCGCACCTGGGCACGATCAGACTGTCTGCGTCCGTAAAGTTGCGCTCTGGTCGGTCTGGCGGACCCCCGTCCACTCTAGCTAAATTATACAATGGCGACGGTCTTTCATTAGCCAATCGAGAAAACGGAAGCAAGGCAATCGGCCCGTTATCTCGCAGACGCTTCTTGATGGACAGCCCTCGACGTCACGTCAGTGCATCAATGTGACGAAAGCCCCGATCTTCTCTTGGGCAAGGATAAAGGTATGGCTAAATGGCTGATCGTTCAAATAAACCCGCCCCGCAGTCAAAGTCAGGGCGAGTGTCCAAAAGATCGCGATAGCGGCATTGCGCGCCCGACGATCTCCCTGCACCATGTGCGTGGTGCGGTCTTCTCCCACCGGCTCGCCATACGGATCGAAGCTGGTGACGTTGGCATCGGAACACGTGGTCATGGGCATTAAGATCGGGCTTTGCGTGCCAGCGATCAATGGATAAGACTTTTGAAATTCCCGCGGTATGGAGCGCGACTTTCTCTTTTCGTCGAGCCATGTGGAAGTTTTTTTCGGGGAGCCTGGAGGCAACTCCGAGCGGGTGGAATGGGCGTGAAGGCATCCTCGAATCTGACAATCCCGACGGGAGCGGCCACGTCGCATAGGCGATCGTCGCTTCTGCCGGGCATCGTCCTCTGCCTCGGTGTCACCGGGATCGCCATAGCCATCCAAGCCTGGGAGGAGCGGGCCACCGGGCACCCCTATATCGAAGCGCTCGTGATCGCGATCCTGTTCGGCATTGCGATCCGCACCGTCTGGATGCCGGGAGAGCGCTTCCGGGCAGGGATTGCCTTCAGCGCGAAGCAACTGCTCGAACTGGCCGTGACGTTGATGGGAGCGTCGGTCACCCTCGGCGCCATCGTCGCCTCAGGATCCGCACTTCTCACCGGCATCGTCGGCACGGTGTTGCTGGCGATCGTCTCGAGTTACGCGATCTGCCGTGGTCTCGGCCTGCCGGCCCGGATGGCGATCCTGGTTGCCTGCGGCAACGCCATCTGCGGAAATTCGGCCATCGCCGCCGTGGCGCCGGTGATCGGAGCCGATAGCAAGGACGTCGCCGGCTCCATCGCCTTCACCGCCGTGCTCGGCGTGCTGATGGTGCTCGGCCTGCCCCTCTTCATCCCCCTCGTTGGCCTATCGGATCACCAGTACGGGGTGCTGGCGGGCCTAACCGTCTACGCTGTGCCGCAGGTGCTCGCCGCCACGGTGCCGGTGGGGCTGCTCAGCACCCAGGTCGGCACGCTGGTCAAGCTGGTGCGTGTATTGATGCTCGGCCCCGTCGTCATCGCCTTCTCGCTCATCGCCCATCGGCTTGCCTTGGAAGACGGAGTTCGGAAAGCATCGACGGGGCGGCTCGGCTTCACCAAGCTCGTACCCTGGTTCATTCTGGGTTTTCTCGGGCTGGCGAGCCTGCGTTCCCTCGGCCTGATCCCTGAGGCGGCCTCCGGGCCGGTGAGGCAACTGGCTGGATTCTTGACGATCATGTCCATGGCCGCCCTGGGCCTGGGCGTCGATGTCCGGGTACTGGCCCGCATGGGCGGGCGGGTGACGCTTGCCGTCACCGGCTCTCTGGCCGTCCTCCTCGCCATCAGCCTTCTTCTCATCCGCGCCCTCGGCATCTCTTGATCGCCTGATCCGCGGTGCGCCGAAATCGAGATGTTCGACCTCTCGCACCTGTACGGCGCCCGGCGTCTTCTCGATGAGGGGTTGAAGAATGCCCGTCCCCGCGTCCCTTCGTAACCCGCCTGAAGAACGCTCTTCCTGCCAATGAGCGCCTCCTCGACCGGCTCCTCGGGGAGCGGAAACGGATCCTGCCCCCGGGCGACCTGGACGGCCGCCGGCACCGGCCGGCATCCGGCCGAGGTATTGGATTGGGCGCATGCGCGCGAGGACGATGCGGTGCGGACTGGAAGACAAGATCCGTGTCCCGGAGCACCAATTGGCAGCCAGCAGCGCTGAACTCGTCGGGCTAGCCCTCGAACGGGGTTTCGCCGCGGCCGGGACGTCGCCGAACCCTACGCGGCTCGGGAGCTTCTCGGTCTCGCGACCTGTGCCTTCTGTGCCAAGAGGGCTGCAGGCGAAGCTCTTCACCGCCTGCAGCCGCACCGGACGCGTCTTTCAGGGCTCCCGGTACCTCAAGGTTAGGACCGGGGCCGCGCCGTTCTCCAGCCGGCCTTCAGTTCACGCCGAGCAGTTCGACGTCGAAGATGAGCGTGGCGTTCGGGGGGATCAGGCCACCGGCGCCGCGTGCGCCATAGCCGAGGTCGGATGGGATGATGAGCGTGCGCTTGCCGCCGACCTTCATCGTGGCGACCCCCTGGTCCCAGCCGCCGATGACCTGTCCGATACCGAGGGTGAAGCTGAAGGGCTGGCCCCGGTCGCGGGAGGAGTCGAACTTCTTGCCGGGCTTGCCACCATCGTCGAGCCAGCCGGTGTAATGGACGCTGACCTTCTTGCCGGTCTGTGGCGAGGGGCCGGTGCCGACGACTTCGTCGCGATATTGAAGGCCCGAAGGCGTGGTCACGGTCTCGGCGGATGCGGAAGCGGTCATGGCGATCAACAAGGCTCCGGTGAGGGCAAGAAGCGGACGACGCATGCGGATGGTTCCTGTCTGGCGTGCCGAACGGGCCGAGTAGCACGGCTGCGCCCGCGCGTCAGCGCCTGCCCAAGACCCGCTTGATCAGCGCCTTGCAATCGCGTTCGATCATGACAAGGCGAATCCGTCGATCTACGGGAAGCAAGCGGGACGCCCGGCGCGGGGCGGCGACGACCTCGCAGATCGTCTCCCGGTCCGGAAAGAGATCCTCTAGGACGGAACCGGCCAATGTCGCCGAATCGAGCCGCTGGGCGAACCCCGTCTCGTGCAGCATCTCGATGATCCGTGCCTCGAGCAGGAGCCCCGGAGCGTTGGAGCGCTCGGTCTCGTCATAGGTCGTCTTCAGAAGCGTGGCCGTGCCGCCTGTCAGAAGGGCGAGGCTGATCGAGAGGGGGCGACCGTCGAGCCGAAGGATATCGGCGCGTAGGCCGATCGGGCCGCTCCCGTCGGCGAAGAGGGCTCGCGCAAAAGCCTCGTGCTGTGGCTGACAAGTCAGCGCCGTTCTGGCTCTGCCCTTCCATCCGGCCCGTTCGAGACTGAGGAAGCTGGTGACGGCATCGCGCAGGTGTGCGCCATCGGTGGCGACATCGAGGATGAGCGTACCACGCTTCGATAGACGCCGATCGCGACGGTTCAGATCCTTCAGGCGCGACCGGTTCGGATGACCTACGAGGAAGGCGTCATATGAGGTGCGGCGCTCTACGATCGGTCGTTCGAAACTGTGTGCGGTGCCATGCTGCCAGCCCGCCCGATCCATCGCCGCGAGCAGTTCGCCACCGAGCCTCGTCGAGGTGGGAAGCAGCGGCCAGCGCCAGAGATGGCCGCCGGAGGCGGATTGTAGACCCGCCACCAGAAGATCGAGAATTTCCTCCAGGTCCGGGTCGTCGGCAACGAGCGGACTCGTCTGCGTGATGAAGGGTGAGAGGAAGGGGCGTGCCACCTTCATTCCGAGCCCGCAGACATCGCGCTTGCATGCGAACGGTAGTAGCGCATCGAGGCCGCTCGGACCCCGCACGGCAACGAAGGCGAGATCCGTATCGGCGAGTCCCGCAGCGTGGTGGGCGGCGATGACGTGGCGGCTGTAATGCGGATGCGTGGTGAGCGCCCGGGCCATCAGCGCGTCCCAGGCACCGGGATCGGCAGCCAATTCCGAATATGTGACGATCGAGGCGGAGCGTCGGCCGTTCGTCCCTCGATGCTCGGTCTTCATGAACCCGCGCGGCTTGGGAACCGCAGAACCGGCGTCACGATGCCGTGTACGAGGAAAGCCCCCATCGCCATGCCGGCTCCGCGAAGGATGGTGGCCAGTGCCATGGCGATGGCGGCCCCCATGGCGCCCATCGACGGGACGAGGACCACACACAGAAAGGCTGCCACGGCCAGCGTTGCCAGTGTGATGGCGGCGCACAGACGTTCGCCGTCGATCATGGTCAGCAGGTCCTCCCCCGGCCCGAACAGGCTTGCACCGACATTGCCCAAAACCAGCACGGCGAGGAGCGGGAAGCTCGCGCCGAATTCCGGCCCGAACATCGCGAGCAGGAACGGTCCCGCCGCCACGATGACGAGACCGACCGTCACCGTGGCGGCGAATGTGAGCCGGGCCTGGATGCGGACGAAGCGTTTCAGGCCCGGAGCATCCCGGGACGCATGGATGGCGGCGAAACGCTGAGCGGTGGCCGCGGATGCGGCGTAATGCACGAAGGGGACGAATTGCTGGATCCGGGTCGCGACGAAATAGAGGGCCACCGCCGTCGGCGGCATCATCATACTCAGGATGACCACATCGATCATGGTGAAGGCGGAATGGGCAAGATCACCCGCCGCGATTGGCAGGCATGCCCGGAGCCAGATCCGCCAACGGTATCGCGGTGGCTCCGAGGGCAGAACGGCGCGAAGGCGCAGGATCAGGAGCCACGCTTGGATCGCCAGGGCGATCCCGGTGGCGACCAAGGTGCACGCGACGGCAACCCAAGCCTGCGCCGGCGCTCCCGCGGCGACGGCTCCCGCCATGGCGGCCATGATCAGGCACTGGCGGAGGAGATAGGGTGGCGCGATGGCGAGCACCGCCCAGTTCTGGCTGCGGGCGACGCCCTCGAGATAGTCTTGCAGGGTGAAGAGCGGCAGGACCAGCGCGGCGACGAGCAGTGGTCCAGCATACGGTCCTCCGAGGAGGGTACCCTGCATCCAGACCAGTGCGAGGCCGAGACATGCGACGGTGCAGGCGCACGCGGCACTCACCCATGCGCCCCCGATGAGGAACCCCCGGACATGGACGAGGTCGGCCCGTGCTTGGTCGGCGGGCAGGAAACGGCAGGCGCCCTGGGCGAAACCCAGTGTCGAGGAATGCCCGAGGATGGCGATCCAGACCCAGATCGAGGCGAATATCCCGTATTCCGTCCGCCCCATCAGGCGCGCCATCAGCACTTGCGCCCCGTAGGCGAAGACGGCGGCAGCGATACGGATGGTGAAGACGTCGAGTGCCGCTCCCGCGGCACCTGCGCGGAACGTCTTGAAGCGGACGATCACCGCTCCGAAGGTGCGACCCTCCGTCCCATCAGTTGCTAAGCTCACGTCGCCCCTTCGAGATCTCAAGTCAGGCCCTGGCCTCGTTCCGGAAACAGGACGCCTGTCTTCGGACGAGGTCACGCAATACCGGGGCTTTTTTTCGCATCGTTCCGGCGTCGGTGTTCAGAGCGACACCCGTTGCGGCCGGGCTAAAAGAAACCGAGTGCGCATGTCACCGTGCGCATCAGGGCTTGTCCTCCAGCGATGCACCGCCGCTCCGTGGGGGCGACGGCTTGACCGAAGCATCCTTCGGCGGCGCGACGATCAGGGCCGGCGCGCCGGCCGTCCCCGTCGCCGCAGGGTCGGGCTGTAGCAGGGAGAGAGTGATGGCCCGCGTCACGTGTTCGGCCATGCAGCGCAGGCCGAGGTCGTTGAGGCGGAACTGGCGCCCCAGCATGTGCGCTTCGCCCTTGTCGCTACTGCCGGACAGGTAGCGCATCGCCTCGTAGCGCTGTACCAGCGGAACGCCTTCGCGCAGGGCCACTTCCTGCACCTTGCGGACGATGCTGCTGTAATATTCGTCCTGGGCCAGCGACGCCGTGTAGACGGGATTGACCAGCACCACGTCGATATCGTGCGACTTAATCCACTGAACCGTTTCGTCGAGAGCGCTCGCGAAGGCATCGAGATCGACGCGGGCGAGTGCATCGTGGGTGCCGACTTGCCAGACCACGAGATCGGGCTCCACCTCTGCCACCATACTGCGCAGACGCTCCGCCGCGCCGGAGGCTATCTCACCCTGCATGCCCCGGCTCTCGACTTCCACATCCACATTGGGAAGCGAGCGTTCCAGTGCCGTCTCCAGCTTGACCGGATAGGTCGCCGAGGCCCCGGCACCGGCCGAGGACGAACCGATGGCCAGAACGCGGACCGGACGCTTCTCCTTGAGCGCCGCTTTGACCGAGTTCAACCGGGCGAGGGTGTAGAGCTTGGAGCCGGGAACCCGGCATTCGGGCGACAGGCTCACATCGACGGCCTCCGACGCCTCGCCGCCCGGAGCGGGCGCCGCTGCGGTCGGTGGTGAGACGATCGTCGCACCGCCCTCCGCCCTGGTCTGCGATGATCCGACGATCATTCCCAGTAAGGCGAGGCCGAGGGAAATCAGGAGTGCCGAGGTTTGCGCGAGCGCCATTCGACGAACCATGCAGTGAAGCCCAGAGCGAACAAGCCGAATCCCATGACGCCGACATCAACCAGGATGCCGCCCCCCGTCCAGAACCGCACGAGTTGTGCGGCTAGGCTCAGGAGCGAGCCGATGGAGAAGACTGCCAGTGAATTACGACCGAGTCCCGTCAAATATCGACCGACCGCGCCGACATGCGGGACGATGAGCGCGTAGACCCCCTGGAAGGCCAGCAGCACTCCGAGGAAGTGGATCAGCCGGGCGGGCGACAGGTAGGTCTTGTCGAAGGAGAAGACGAGCCGTGGATCGGGAACGAGCAACGGGTCGGGCCTGAGATCGAACACCGATAGCACGATGCCGAGCACGACGATGACGACGCCCACGGGCATCAGTCGCTTTGACCAGCGCCGGAGCGTGTCGGATTCGCGGTTCAGATCCTGCCCGACGAATCCGAGCACGAGCAGCAATTGCCAGCACAGCGGATCGAAGAACCAATCCCCCTCCCCCGGCCAGGATGGCAGGTTCCATTCGAAGACGAGGCTTGCGGCATAGAGGGAGAAGGACAGTCCGAGCGCCGCGACGCGGCTCACCCGGGCCACCAGGATGAAGACGGGGGCGATGCCGAGAAGCACCACGTAGAGCGGCAGGATGTTGAAGAAGCCGAGTTGATGTGTGAGCAGCACGAAACCGACGGTGGTCTGTATAGGATCGGCGAAGAAGCCGCCGGCGTTGTGCCACTCAAGAAGAAGCGGATTGTCGAGAAGCAACGCCGTCCCGGCAATCATGGCCAATGCGATGGCCATCGTCGTGATCTGGGCGCGATAGACTTCGATCGTGCGTGACAGCAGTCTCAGGACGCTTTTCAGGCGCGGTTCCGGTCGTCCGTCGCGCCCGCGCGTGGCGATCCCGATCGACCATCCGGCGAGGAAGACGAACAGCTCCGCCGCATCTGAAATGCCGTATTGCGAGTAGGTGTAGCGCTCGAACGTGTTGCCCGGGATGTGGTTGACGTAGATCGTCACGAGGGCGAGGCCGCGCCAGAAATCGATCGCGTTCGGTTCGCGCATAAGGGATCCGAACTCCGGAATGTCGGGCGGGTTGGAGGAGCGCGAAGCGGAATCGGAGGCCGCCTCGCAGCGCAACGGCACGGTCTGATAATGCGGTACGCGGCAATCTGCAAAGGCGGTATCCGATCCGTCCCGTACGGGATGAATCCGCACTGTGGCCGATTTATCGGGGACAGGGCCGGCGCGGAAACTTATGCTGCGATCATGCCGTACCCACCGGACACGACGATGTCAGCCAGTCCCGCCCCCGATGCCCAACCGATTCCCACGGGAGTTCCGGGGCTCGATGTGATCCTGGCGGGAGGATACGCGGCCCAGCGTGCCCATCTCATCGAGGGACGGCCCGGTGGCGGCAAGACGACCCTCGGCCTCCAGTTTCTTCTCGACGGCGCCGCCCGGGGCGAGACATGCCTCTATATCACCCTGTCGGAGAGCCGCCGCGAGCTGATGTCCGTCTCCGAGCGGCATGGCTGGTCGCTGGAGGGGATCGAGATCTACGAACTCGTTCCGCCGGAACTCAGCTTGGATTCGAAGCTGCAGCAGAGCCTCGTCCATTCGTCCGATCTCGAGCTCGGTGAAACCGTGCGCATGGCCCTGAGCGAGATGGAGCGGGTGAAGCCGAGCCGTGTCGTGTTCGACAGCCTGTCGGAGATCAGGTTGCTGTCACAAGGGTCGCTGCGCTACCGGCGCCAGGTGCTCGCACTGAAGAGCTACTTCCTCCTCAACGACATCACCGCGCTGATGCTCGACGATCTCAGCGCCGAGCATGACGACCTCAACCTGCATTCCATCAGCCACGCGGTGATCCGGCTCGAACAGCTGACGCCGGCCTATGGTGCCCCGCGGCGGCGCGTCCACGTCATCAAGATGCGGGGCACGGAGTACCAGGGCGGCTACCACGACTTCGCAATCCGCAAGGGCGGCATCCTGGTGCATCCGCGCCTGATCGCGAGCGACCATCCCAGCAGCTTCGAGGCGGGCTCGGTGGAAAGCGGCGTCGCCGAGCTCGATCGGGTTCTGGGCGGCGGCCTCGACCGGGGGACGACGAGCCTCATCGTCGGTCCGTCGGGGGCCGGCAAATCCACGCTCGCCATGAGCTACCTGGTGGCCGCCCTCCGGCGCGGCGAACGCGGCCTGATCATCAGCTTCGACGAGACGCGCGGCATCCTGTTGCGACGTGCCCGGAGCGTGGGCATGCCCCTGGCGGATTTCATCGAGGCCGGATCGCTGCAGATCGAGCAGATCGACCCTGCCGACGTCTCGCCCGGCGATTTCGCGGGACGTATCCGCGATGCCGTGGAGCACGATGCGGCCAGGATCGTCATCATCGACAGCCTGACCGGCTACATGACCGCCATGGCGGGCCAGCCCTTCCTCGTCATGCAGATGCACGAGCTCGTCACCTACCTGAACCAGCAGGGCGTGGTGACGATCCTGATCCTCGCCCAGCACGGCATGGTGGGGAAGATGGAATCGCCGGTGGACCTGACCTATGTCAGCGACACCGTCGTGATGCTGCGGTTCTTCGAGGCCGCCGGCCGGGTTCGCCGGGCCTTGTCCGTTCTCAAGAAGCGGACCGGTCCGCACGAGGACACGATCCGCGAGTTCAAGATCGACGCCAACGGATTGCGCGTCGGCGAACCCCTGCGGAAATTCCGCGGCGTCCTGACGGGCGTGCCCACCTATGACGGCAACGGCGACAATCTCCTCGTCGAACGGGTCGGGGCCGATGGAGAGTCCCTGGACGAGCCCGGACGCGATGCCGCATCCTGAACCGGTCGTTCTGATCCTCGCGCCCCTGGGACGTGATGCGTCAGTGGCCACGGCGATCCTGGCGGAAGTCGGTATCGCCTCTGAGTCGATCTCGACCCTCGACGCCCTGGTGGCCGGCCTCGATGGCGCCGCCTGCGCGGTGATGACCGAGGAAGCGCTACTCCGCTGGGACCGCAACGCCATCGCCCACTGGGTCGAACGGCAGCCGCCCTGGTCGGATTTTCCCTTCGTGCTGCTCAGCTCTCGCGGCGGCTCGCCGGATGTGCGGCTCACCGATCTCCTGGGCAACGTGACGGTGCTGGAACGTCCCTTCCACCCGGCGGTGTTGGCCAATGCGGTGCGCTCCGCCCTCCGCGCCCGGCGGCGGCAGCGCGAAGTGCAAGCCTATCTTGAGGAACGCCAGCGGACGCACGAGCGGCAGGCCCTGCTGATCCGCGAGCTTCACCACCGCGTCAAGAACACGCTCGCCACCGTCCAGGGACTGCTCGGAGCGACGGCGCGCTCCACCAAGGATGTGAACACGTTCTATCATTCGTTCTCGGACCGGATCGTCTCGCTGGGCAAGACGCACAACCTGCTCACCGAGGATTACTGGCAGACGGCCCCGCTGCGCGAGCTGCTGCAGAACGAACTCGGTCATTACAACGATGCGACGACCAGCCGGATCATCCTCGACGGACCGGCGATCGAACTGGCCGCGGACCTCGCCGTCCCCACCGGCATGGCGATCCACGAGTTGACCACGAATGCCACCAAGCACGGTGCGCTGTCGCTGCCATCCGGGCGGATCGTGGTGCGTTGGAGCGTCGATCGGCGAGAGGCAGGGCGTGTGCTCGACCTGAGCTGGACGGAAACGGGTGGTCCCCCCGTGAAGCCGCCGGAGCGCAAGGGATTCGGCTCGACGCTGCTGCAGCGCGTGCTCGCGCAGCAATGCAATGCCGAAGTCGTCATCGCCTACGAGGCCGAGGGGCTGCGGTTCCACATGGTCGCCCCCCTGCCCGAGGATCGGCTGGTGCCCGCATACTGACTCGTTGGGGTCAGGATTTCACGATCCGGTCGAGGCGGCCATTGACGAAGAAGTACAGCTCCTTGGCTCCCGGCTCGTTGTAGAGCACCTGTACCTCGCGGCCGGAACGCCCCTCCCCGACCAGCACGTCCGTTGCGGGCTTCGCCTTCAGCCGGACGAGATCGCACTCGCCGATCCCGGGCTCGATCACGGTCGCGGTACCCGGCGCGGCCTGGCTGCAGGTGCCGTCGGCATTGAGCACCGGCCCCGTGACACCGGGCGACGGGGCCGGCGTCACGGCGACGGGGACCGGCCTGCTAACCGGCGCTTCCCGCTCGCCGGTGGTGCAGGCGCCGAGGAGGACGAGGCTCGCGAGATATGCGGCGGCCGTGCCCCATCGTGGCGAGGCGTTCGTCACTTCACGTCCTTCGAAGTGCCGGCCCGCGCCTTCAGCGCAGCCGCGTAGAGATCGGAGGCGTCCTTGTGGAAGGCCGCGCGAGAATCGGGCCGCGAATAGAACATATGGCCGCCCGGATAAACCGCGAGGTCGATCCGCTTGTCGCCGCCGAAGGCCGGTAGCTGGTCGATCAGGAGCTTCGAGGTGAAGTACGGGGTCACGAGATCGGTGAAACCGTGGGCCACGAGGACGCGCAGGTTGCCGTCGAGGGCCATGACGCCGCGCAGCGCACCGAGGGATTCTGGCGCCATGCGCCCAGAGCCCCAGCCCCAGCTCCGGCTCACAGCGCCATTGAGGAGTTCGTAGCGCAGGTCGGGCACGCGGTAGTTCAGCTTCGCGCCGTAGAGTTCGATCATGGCGCTGGTCAGCGGCGCCTGCATGGCCGTGAGCAGCGGGTCCTCGAAGCCTGAGAAGGTCGCGGCCGGGTCGGGGTCCCATCCGGTGATGCCGGTATCGTAGGCGCTGGCGACACGGCCCTCATCCGCGCCGATCTCGCGCTGGACACTGTTGGAGCTCAGGCGACCGGCCTGACGGCGGACGAAGGCCGGATCGAGACCCGTGACGGCCCCCACCCTGTCGCCGAGCCGGGCGATGGCGGCCTGGTCGGACGGCCCCTTGAGCAGGTCGGCGAGATAGTCGCCGGTGGCATAGGATTCAGTCTCTGCCAGAGCCTTCCGGCTCGGCGTGCCGCCGGCCCGCTCGATGGCGGCGGCGGCATAGGATGGCAGCTTCGTCACGTGGCCCCAGGGGGTCGAGCGCGGCGATTGCAGC
Organism: Methylobacterium sp. WL19; assembly: GCF_008040005.1. Taxonomy (NCBI): domain Bacteria; kingdom Pseudomonadati; phylum Pseudomonadota; class Alphaproteobacteria; order Hyphomicrobiales; family Methylobacteriaceae; genus Methylobacterium; species Methylobacterium sp. WL19. The sequence goes on along the minus strand of NZ_VRVC01000028.1, from coordinate 21,038 downwards.
CAGGCGAAATCGAGCACAGGCGACAGGAGGACCATGCCGGAGAGGCCGATGCCGATCTCCTCCTGCAGCTTTGCCGCGATGAGCGGCCCGCGAAAGCCGCCATAGCTCTCCCCGACGAAGAATTTGGGCGCCGCGATCCGGTCGTTCGTGCGCAGCCAGCGGGCAATGGCCGAGGACAGGACCGACGCATCCGCATCGACGCTCCAATAGCGTTTGGCATCGCCATCCGTCGCGCGGCTGTATCCCGTGCCCACGGGATCGAGGAAGACGAGGTCGGTGAAATCCAGCCATGTGCCGTCATTGGGGACGAGGCTCACGGGCGTGGACGGGCTGATGCTCGTGCCGTCGAGGGGCAGGCGCCAGGGTCCGATCGCGCCGATATTGAGATAGGCCGAGGCCGCGCCGGGGCCGCCGTTGATCGCGAAGGTCACGGGCCGGGCCGCCTCGCTCCTGTCGGCGAGACGATAAGCGATGAAGGCGATCTCCGCCTGGAGCTTTCCGCCCTCGTCCACGAGGGGCAGGCTGCCGGCCGTGGCGGTGAAGCGCAGGATACGGCCACCCGGCAGGGTGACGCTGTGCTCGGTGGTGACGTCGGATGGAAGTTTGCGTCCTTCCGGGCCTCGCTGCTCGGCGGCACGCCTTTCCTGCGGCCTGTCGCCTCCCTGGGGCGATTGCGCCATGCCGGGCTGGGTGGTGACGAGGAGGATTGCGGACAGAGCGAGGGCGAGCAGCCTGGCGCCGCCCTCGCCACGGCTCAGGGGCGAGACGATCGAACCTCGGATCATGCGGCTTCCTTTGAGGTGATGGGCCACAGCGCTCACGCCTTCTTCTGCCAGCGCCCGGATTCGTCCTGCTGCCAATAGACGATGGTATGGCCCGCCTCCTTGGCCTGCTTCCACTGCGCCCGCGCACCGAGCAGGGCGTCCTGATCGTTGCCGTCGAACAGGATACAGATCCGCTGGTACTCCGAGGCATCCGGCGGCAGCGGCGCACCGTCCACGAGAAAACGGATGGCGGCGGAGTTGGGATTGCCGTCTTGCAGGGTCAGCACGACGGGCTGGCTCGCCGCCTGCGGGTCACGGTCCGTCCCGTGCGGCAGGAAGCTGTCGTCGCTATAGGTCCAGAGGTGATCGTCCAGCGCCTGGAGCCGCTCTTCCCCCGAGACCTGGATCGCCGCGCGCCATTGGCGCGCAAACGATCGCTCGACGAGGGTCGGCAGAACCTTCTCGAGGGGTTGCTGCTGGAGATGATAGAACAGGATTTCGGTCACACCGGTCAGGATAGGCCAATGCCGCCGTTTTGAAAGCGGCGGGATGCCGCTCTTCAGGCCGGCCCGATGAAATGGGGGACGAACAGGGCGGCATTGCCGGTGATCGGCCCTGCGCTCTCTCGGATGCAGAGGCCCGCGGCTTCGTCCCCGACCATCCACGAGCCGATCACGGGGCGACGGCCATCGAAATCCGGCAACTCGGCCAGCGCCTGTCGGATATGCCGGCCGCCGCCATAAGGGCCGTGATCCTGCGCCAGGACGGCACCGTCGCGTACCATGAGGATGTTGGCACCTTCCCGCGAGACCAGTGGTTTCTTGACGAAGGACGTTCCGAGCGAAGCCTTTCGCGGGTCGTCCTCGAAGAAAGCCGGCAGCAGGTTCGGGTGACCGGGTTCGCGGGCATGGAGATGCGCCAGCAAGCCCTTGTTCGACAGGACGGCCTTCCAGGGTGGCTCGAGAAAGAGGGTCGTCGTGGCATCGAGCCCTTCGCCGAAGGCATCCGTGAACGCCCATTCCCAGGGGTAGAGCTTGAACAACCTCGGGATCGGCGCATGGACCCGGTCGACGAAGCGTCCGTCCTCGTCCCGTCCGATGTCGGAAATGTCGAGGAAGCGTGTCGCGAGCCCCGCTTGGCGCGCGCAATCTTCGAGATAGGCCACCGTGCCCCTGTCCTCGGGCGCATCTGCATAGGCGGTGAAAGCCATTGAGCCGTCACCGCGAAGCGCGCGGAACCGGGCGACCAGCTTCTCGTGGAGGGAATTGAACTGGTCGGCCGTCTCGGGCAGCGAGCCGGTTCGCAGCCCTCCCTCCAGCCAGAGCCATTGAAACACGCCGGACTCGTAGAGGGCGGTGGGCGTATCGGCATTGTATTCGAGGAGCTTTGCCGGCCCGGCGGATGCCCCGCCATAGGAGAAATCCAGGCGGCCGTAGAGGGAGGGGTCTCCCCGCTTCCAGCTCGCGCGGATCGCGTCCCAGGCGTGGCGAGGAATGTCGAGCGAGGTCAGGATCCGCTCGTCCTCCACCGCATCGGCGACGAAGGCGAGGCACAGGGCGTGGATCTCGCTGCTCGGCGCTTCGAGATCGTCTTCGATCTCGGCCAGCGTGAAAGCGTAGGCGTGGCTCTCGGACCAATACGCTGCGCCATCGAGGGTGTGAAAGGTGAAACCATGCCGACGCGCGGTCTCCCGCCAATCCGGTCGCTCGCCGATGGGCACGCGCCGCATCAGCCGCCGCTTCCATGGCTGGACCAGCCGTGCGACGAGAACGAACGGCCCGTGCTTCCAAAACCACCGTACGCGACCCGGCGCACCGCCGAGGAGGCGACCCGTGCGCTGGAGGACGCACCGCCCGACGACGTGGTGATCCGTCCCCCCCAACCCGTGCAATAGCCAGTGCCCCCCGAGTGGCCGGCGCTTCCGCTATGGGACGCTTCCGACTTCGGAGCATGGTCGAAGATCGGCTGGGGCGTCAGGTTCTGATCGACCCGCCTGCCGATGACGTAGCCGGCCATCATCGGGACGAAGCGCCCGGCAGCACTCATGGCGACGCCGTCTCCGGGCAGGCAATGCGATGGGCCGTGGTGAGACTCGCAATCGATCATCGTCGCGTAACGCGGTGCGACCTCGGGATAGGCGGCACGCGCCGTGAGGTACTCGCTCCGGCAATCCGCTTCCGTTCGTATGTCACCGGCGATACAGGCGTCCGCATCGGCGTAGACGAGCACGGATTCTTCGTCCTGCGACGGATCGATATGGGCGAGCCCGAAGGCGGCTGCGCCCGCTCCCGCCAGCATGACGAGGGTGACCGTCTGCGAGCGCATGAGGCGCGGTGGCTTTACGGGGGTCGGTGATCTGGTCTCGGATGGCATCCCAATGTGGGCCGCCTTCCGACGACCTGCTCCCTCACGGCACGATACCGCACTGACCCGAATGTAGAATCGAGCTTGGCCGTTTGAAACCGGGAATGGAAAAATTCGCCGATCGCCCGCTCAGTAGGTCATGGACGCCGCATTGACGATGCCGCCTGCGAGGGACGACGCGGCGAGCAGGATGGACGCGGCGATCTCACCAGCTTCGATGCGACGTGACAGGTCCGGTAAAATCAGCCGCACGACAAAGTAGACCAGGATCTGCACGATGAGGGCGACGAGGCCCCAGACGATGCAGTCGAGGATCGATTGCGCGTTGTAGATCGCCACCGAGAGCGGCAGCGTATAGCCGATGAGGCTTCCGCCCAGCGCGATGGCGGCCGAGGCGTTGTTGGCGCGGATCAGCGCGATCTCGCGATGGGACGTCGCCGACAGGTAGACCGCGAGATAGACCGCCACGAGGCCGAACGCCGCCGCGACATAGGCGATAAAGGCGGGCAGACCCGAGATCGAGACCATGGCGCCCGCCCCTCCCTCAGACCAGCCGGCTCTGCACGATGGCGGCCGAGATGAAGCTCTTGAACAGCGGATGCGGCTCGAACGGCCGTGATTTCAGCTCCGGGTGGAACTGCACCCCGATGAACCAGGGATGCCCGGCATGTTCCACCGTCTCGGGAAGCAGACCGTCCGGGGACAGCCCCGAGAACCGCAGACCCTTGGCTTCCAGCCGCTCGCGATAGGCCATGTTGACCTCGTAGCGGTGCCGGTGACGCTCGGAAATCTCGGTGCTGCCGTAGATCTCGGCGATCTTGGTATCCGCGCCGAGGGTCGCCTTGTAGGCGCCAAGCCGCATTGTGCCGCCGAGATCGCCCTGGGCGGCGCGCCGCTCCAGCTCGTTGCCCTTGAGCCATTCGGTGAGCAGGCCGACCACCGGTTCTTCGGTTTCCCCGAACTCCGTGGAATTGGCATCCTCGACGCCGGCCAGCGAGCGGGCCGCCTCGATCACGGCCATCTGCATGCCGAAGCAGATGCCGAAATACGGGATCTTGCGCTCGCGGGCGAAGCGGGCCGCGCGGATCTTGCCCTCGGCACCGCGCTGGCCGAAGCCGCCCGGAACGAGGATGCCGTTGATTCCCTCGAGGAACGGCGCCGGATCCTCGCCCTCGAACACCTCGGCCTCGATCCATTCGAGGTTCACCTTCACCCGGTTGGCGATACCGCCATGGGTGAGGGCCTCGGACAGGGATTTGTAGGCGTCCTTGAGGCCCGTATACTTGCCCACGATGGCGATGGAGACCTCGCCTTCCGGATTGCGCACACGCTCGGAAATCGTCGTCCAGCGCACGAGATCGGGCTCGCCCTTGGGCTCGATGCCGAAATGCGCCAGGACTTCCCGGTCCAGCCCTGCTTCGCGGTAGGAGAGCGGCACGTCGTAGATCGAGGCGACGTCGCGCGCTTCGATGACGGCGGTCTCGCGCACGTTGCAGAACAGGCCGAGCTTGCGGCGCTCCTCCACCGGAATCGGTCGGTCGCAGCGGCAGAGCAGGATGTCGGGCTGGATGCCGATGGAGCGCAGTTCCTTGACGGAATGCTGCGTCGGCTTGGTCTTCAACTCGCCGGCCGAGGGGATGTAGGGCAATAGCGTCAGGTGGACGAAGGCGACGGTGCCGCGCGGCAGTTCCTGGCCGAGCTGGCGGATCGCCTCGAAAAACGGCAGGCCCTCGATGTCGCCCACCGTGCCGCCGATCTCCACGAGGACGAAATCGAACGCCTCGTTGCCCTCGAGCACGAACGCCTTGATGGCGTTCGTGACGTGCGGGATCACCTGGATCGTCGCGCCGAGATAGTCGCCGCGCCGCTCCTTGGTGATGATGTCGAGATAGATCCGGCCGGTGGTGATGTTGTCGGCCTTGGTGGCGGCGAGGCCCGTGAAGCGCTCGTAATGGCCGAGGTCGAGGTCCGTCTCCGCACCGTCGTCGGTGACGAACACCTCTCCGTGCTGGGTCGGGCTCATCGTGCCCGGATCGACGTTCAGGTAGGGGTCGAGCTTGCGCAGACGGACCGTATGGCCGCGCGCCTGCAGGAGGGCCGCGAGGGCCGCGGAAGCGAGGCCCTTGCCGAGCGAGGAGACCACGCCGCCGGTGATGAATACGTACCGCGTCATGGGCTTCGGCTCATAAACAAGGGTGGGTGATTCGCCAAACTTCAAACGACCCCGCCGCCAATGGCGGCAGGGCGAAATCGACGCGAACTGTGGAAAAGCCCGTCCGGCGACGGTTCGAGGCGGGGTGTGAGCGGTCCGCCACGCCTCGCCGGTCTGTGATCAGCGCGACTGGGGCGCCTCGGGTGTGGCGGGCTGGGCCGCGCCCTGCCCCGGACGAAGGGTCTCGAGCAGGTTGCCGTTGGGCGCCACCGGCTGCGTCGTCGCGGCTCCGTCGAGGATGGACTTCGGCGCGGCGCTGCGATGGGAAATGACCGCCAGCGTCATGCTGGTGGTGAAGAACAGGGCCGCCAGGATCGCCGTGGCCCGCGTCAGCGCGTTGGCCTGTCCGCGTCCGGTCATGAAGCCCGACACACCGCCGCCGCTGCTGCCACTGCCGAGCCCGAGTCCACCCTCAGAGCGCTGCAGCAGGACCACGGCGATGAGGGCGAGAACCACGATGAGGTGAATGGAGATCAGGACGGCATTCATGTCGTTTCAGTCCGATGTTCCTGGTCCGTGAACCACGTAAGGCCGCATACGGCGCCCGATGAGGCCCGTCGAGGAACGTCTGCGAAGGGCAGGCTCCTACACGAGATGGTGGCCCGCGCCAAATCCTGCATGGAGTTTAGAAGAGGAGAATCGCCTCAGGCATAAGCGGCGGCTATCCCCAGGAAGTCGGAGGCGACGAGACTCGCGCCGCCCACCAGCGCGCCGTCCACATTCTCCACCGCCATCAACTCGCGGGCGTTGCCGGGCTTCACCGAGCCTCCGTAGAGGATGCGCACCTTTGCCGCTTCCGCCCCGATGAGCTGGCCGAGCATTTCGCGAAGCGAGGCATGGACCTCGGCGATGTCGGCGGGTGTCGGGGTCAGGCCGGTGCCGATCGCCCAGACCGGCTCGTAGGCGATGACCGTATCGGAGGCCTTGGCACCTTTCGGCACGCCGATGGCGAGCTGCGCCCGGACGATATCGAGGGTGCGGCCCTCTTCGCGCTCTTCCTGCGTCTCGCCGACGCAGATGATGCCGCAGAGGCCGGCCCGGCGGGCGCCCAGAGCCTTGGCATGAACGCCGTCATCGGTCTCGTGGTGATAGGCGCGGCGCTCCGAATGGCCGACGATGACGTAGGTCGCCCCGAGATCGGCCAGCATCTCGGCGGAAATGCTGCCGGTGAAGGCGCCGCTGGCCTTGGCGTGCAGGTTCTGGCCACCGATAGCGATGGCAGACCCGTAGACAGCCGCCACACAGGAGGAAATCAGCGTCGAGGGGGGGCAGACAAGGACGTCGATCCGGGATGTGAGTTCGGGCGAGAGCCCGTCGCGGATGGCCTCGACCACCGGAACCGAACTGCGCAGGCCGTTCATCTTCCAGTTGCCGGCGATCAGCGGCCGCCGTCCCGACTTCGACATCGTATCCCTCGCGTTCAGATCATCCTGGTCCGGCTTCACCGGATCGTGAGCGGGGCCGTAACAGAGCCGACTTGCCGGCGCAAACATGCGCTCGCGGATCGCCCCGGCCTTTGCGGAGGCGAGCGGATGGTCTATCGCGGGCGGCTTGGAGCCGTGCCCCGGCGCGCCATCACGACGGATTTTCGAACCTTCCGATGCTGCAGAACATGCGTAGTGCGAGCCAGCATTGGCTCGGCAAGATCATTCTCACGGTGGTCTTCACCTTCCTCATCGCTGGCGTCGCGATCTTCGGCGTGGAAGATTTCTTCCGCTCGAACTCCGCCACGACCGTGGCCACGGTGGGCAAGACGCAGATCACCTCGGAGGCGGTACGGTCGGCCTACCAGCTGCAGCTGCAGCGCTACCAGAGCCAGCTCCAGCGCAGCCTGACACCCGATCAGGCCAGAGGCCTCGGTCTTGATCGCCAGGTTCTCTCTCAGCTGATCAGCGAGGCCTCCCTCGACCAGCAGGCCAAGGATCTCGGGCTCGTGATCCCCGATTCGGCGGTGCTGCGCGCGATTCAGGAAGAGCCGACCTTCAAGGGGGCCAACGGCTCCTTCGACCAGACCCTCTTCTTCCAGACGCTGCAGCGCGCCGGGATCAACGAGGCGATGTTCGTGCGTGACCAGCGCGCCGCCGCCGGACGGCTCCAGATCGCCGAGGCCGTGGCCGCGGACATCCACGTCCCCGCCGCCCTGCGCGAGGCCGTGCATCGCTACACCACCGAGCGCCGCGCGGCGTCTTTCCTGATGCTGCCCCCGTCCGCGGCGGGTGACATTCCCGCACCGACCGACGAGGAGGTGAAGACCTTCTACGACGAGAACAAGAGCGCATTCCGCGCACCGGACTACCGGGCCGTGACCCTCCTCGCCCTCGATCCACAGGCGATGGCCAAGCCCGACGCGGTCACTGAGGAGGATGTGCAGAAGCGCTACGATCTCGCCAAGGCGCAATACGGCACGCCGGAGCGGCGCACGATCCAGCAGATCGTGTTCCCCGACGAGGCCTCCGCCGAGGCGGCGCGCAAGGAGATCGAATCCGGCGAGAAGCCATTCGAGGCCGTCGCGGTCGCGCGCGGCGTCGATGCGAAGGAACTGTCCCTCGGCAACCTCACGAAGGCCGACCTGTTCGACCCGGCCGTCGCGGATGCCGCGTTCTCGCTTGCTCAGAACACCGTGAGCGCCCCGGTCAAGGGTCGCTTCGGCACCGTGCTTCTCCGCGTCACCGCCATCGAACCCGAGACACGCAAGCCCCTCGCCGACGTGGCGCCGGAGATCCGCAAGACGATCGCTCTCGAGCGCGCCAGGACCGCCGTCGAGAAGGACCACGACGCGATCGAGGACGAGCGCGCCAACAGCAAGCCGCTGGCCGAGATCGCCAAGGAGCGGGGCCTCACCCTCGTGACGGTGCCGGCGGTGAGCGCCCAGGGGCTCGACCCGTCGGGCAAGCTCGTCGATTCCATCCCGGATCGCGACACGACGCTGCCGATCGTGTTCCGCTCCGAGATCGGGAGCGACACCGAGGCGCTTCGCCTGAAGTCGGGCGGCTACGTCTGGGTCGACGTCACCGGCATCGACCACGCCCACGACAAGCCCCTCGACCAGGTGCGCGACCAGGCCGTTGCGCAATGGCGTGCCGCAGAGGTGGCCAAGCGCCTGTCGGAGAAGGCCCGCAGCCTCACCGAGCGCCTGGACAAGGGCGAGGCCATCGACACGCTGGCGACGGAAGTCGGCGTGCAGGTGCAGACCTCCACGGACATCGCCCGCAGCCAGGCCAAGGACGGCCTCTCGGCCGACGTGGTCAACCGCCTCTTCGCCGTCCCGGTGGACAAGGCCGTCTCGGTGGAATCCGGCGAGTCGCGCGTGGTCGCCAAGGTCACGGCGGCGACGATGCCCGCCTTCGTGCCCGGCAGCGCCTCCGACGCGGCGATCTCGAAGCGGTTCCAGGCGACCCTCATCGACGACATCCTCGGCGAGTACATCGCCGACGTTCAGAAGAGCGTGGGGATCACCGTCAACCAGACGGCGTTCCGGCGCGCGATCGGCGGCGAGTACTGAACCGACCATGTTTCAGGAGCCGGATTACGCCGCCTTCGCGGAGGCCTACGAGGCAGGGCGGCCGACCCTCCTCAACCTGACCCTGGTGGCCGATCTGGAAACTCCGGTCGCGGCTTTCCTCAAGCTGCGCGCGGTTCATGCCGGGCCGGCCTTCCTGCTCGAATCCGTCGAAGGCGGTGCGGTGCGCGGCCGCTATTCGATGATCGGCCTCGACCCCGACCTCGCCTGGCGCTGCCGCGACGGCCGGCCGGAGACCGCGCGGTGCAGCGACCTGTCGGTGTTCGAGCCCGACGACGCCTCGCCGCTGGCGAGCCTCCGCTCCCTCATCGCCGAGAGCGCCATCGGAGCCGATGACGGCACCGAGCTTCCCCCCATGGCGGCAGGACTCTTCGGCTATCTCGGCTACGACATGGTCCGGGCCATGGAACGGCTCGGGGAGTCGAACCCGGATCCCCTCGGCGTTCCCGACGCGATCCTCGTCCGGCCGCGCGTCATGGTGGTGTTCGATGCCGTGCGCGACATCATCACCGTGGTCGGCCCGGTGCGCCCGAGCGCAGGGGTTTCGGCGCGCGCGGCCTATGAGGGCGCCCTCGCCCGTCTGGAACGCGTGGCCGATGTCCTAGAAGGTCCGCTTCCGGTGGAATCGCGGATCGACCCCCGCTCCATCGCCCATCCCGAGCCGGTCTCGAACACGACGCCCGATGCCTATCTGGACATGGTCGCACGGGCGAAAGAGTACATCGTCGCCGGTGATGTCTTCCAGGTCGTGCTGTCCCAGCGCTTCGAAGCGCCGTTCACGCTGCCGGCCTTTGCCCTCTACCGTTCCCTGCGGCGGACCAACCCGGCTCCCTTCCTGTGCTACCTCGACTTCGAGGATTTCCAGGTCGTGTGCTCCTCGCCCGAGATCCTGGTTCGGGTGCGCGAGGGCCGCGTCACGATCCGCCCCATCGCCGGCACGCGCCGGCGCGGTGCCACGCCGTCCGAGGACAAGGCCCTGGCCGAGGAACTGCTGGCCGATCCGAAGGAACGCTCAGAGCACCTGATGCTGCTCGATCTCGGCCGCAACGATGTCGGTCGGGTCTCGCGCATCGGCAGCGTGACCGTGACGGGGTCGTTCTTCCTCGAATATTACAGCCAGGTCATGCACATCGTCTCGAATGTCGAGGGCGATCTCGATCCGAGCCACGACGCGCTCGATGCCCTGTCGGCCGGGTTTCCGGCGGGCACGGTCTCCGGTGCTCCCAAGGTCCGGGCGATGGAGATCATCGACGAATTGGAACGTGAGAAGCGCGGACCCTATGGCGGCTGCATCGGCTATTTCGGCGCGCGCGGCGAGATGGACACCTGCATCGTTCTGCGCACCGCCATCGTGAAGGACGGGCGGATGCATGTTCAGGCTGGCGCCGGCATCGTCTACGATTCCGATCCGGCCTCCGAGCAGCAGGAATGCGTGAACAAGGCCAAAGCCCTTTTCCGCGCCGCAGAGGATGCGGTGATGTTCGCGAGCCGGGCGCGGCGGGGGCAGTAGTCCTTCCGCGTACCAAGGCAGCCCTTCCGCTCGTCCCGCGATTGCCGATAGACATCGAAGCGGTCGTATATCGGCCGGTTGCGATGGCGGAGGGACGTGATGGCTGGGACCGAGATCGATGCCGTCAGGGATCTCCTCGCGGCCAGTCCACGATCTTCGAACCTCGCCGAGCGCCGTGAGCGGCTCGATGGATTCGGCGCGCATTATCCTGTCCCCCACGACGTGACGGTCGTGCCCGTCGATGCCGGCGGGGTGGCGGCCGAATGGACCGTGAGCCCGGAGGCCGACCCGGCCCGCGTCGTCCTGTTCCTGCATGGCGGCGGGTACGTGTCCGGCTCGCTCAACAGCCACCGGCACATGATGGCCGAGACGGGCCGCGCCGCCGGAGCACGCACGCTGGCCCTGGATTACCGGCTCGCGCCGGAACATCCGTTTCCCGCGGCCCTCGATGACGCCCTGGCGGGTTACAGTTTCCTCCTCGATTCGGGCGTCAGCCCCGGAAACATCGTCCTGTCCGGGGAGAGCGCTGGCGGCGGGCTTGCCCTCGCGACGGCCCTCTCGCTGCGTGATGCCGGCCTGCCGCTTCCGCGCTGTCTTTGGCTCACGTCGCCCTGGGTCGATCTGGAGATGACCGGTGACAGCATGGACACCAAGGCGGCGGTCGATCCCCTGATCCAGCGGGAATACCTGACGGAACTCGCGGAGGCCTATTGCGCAGGAAAGAATGCTGCGACCCCGCTGATCTCGCCGCTTCACGCCGACCTCGGCGGCCTGCCGCCGATGCTGATCCAGGTCGGCAGCGCCGAGACCCTGCTGGACGATTCCCTTCGCCTCGCCGGGGTGGCCGCCTCGGCGGACGTCGCCGTGACGCTCCAAGTCTGGCCGCACATGATCCATGCCTGGCACATGTTCTATCCGCAACTCGCCGAGGGGCGGCAATCGCTTGCGAGCGCCGGTGCCTTCATCCGCGCGCATTTGGGGGACGGCGCCGCCGTCCGGCATCCGACGATCGGGGCCTGAAAGCGGGCGCGGCGCGAGAACGCTTGACCCTCTCGGCTCACCTCGTCACACGAGGGGGATCAAGAGAAGCGCGATCATGGCCAACGTCCTCGTCATCGACAATTACGATTCCTTCACCTGGAATCTCGTCCATCTCATCGGGCCGCTTTGCGGATCGATCAATGTCGTGCGCAACGACCGGATCACCATCGACGAGATCCGCGAGCGCGCTCCCGATGCGGTGGTGCTGTCGCCGGGGCCGTGCACGCCCAACGAGGCCGGCATCTGCCTCGACGTGGTGCGCGACCTCTCCGGCGAGGTGCCGATCTTCGGAGTCTGCCTCGGCCTCCAGGCGATCGGGCAGGCCTTCGGCGGCGACGTGGTGCGGGCGCCAAAGCCCATGCACGGCAAGGTCTCGAGCATCACCCACAGGGCGACGGGGGTCTTTCGCGGGCTGAACGGCCCCTTCGATGCCACGCGCTACCATTCCCTCGTGGTGGAGCGAGGCGGGTGCCCGCAGGACCTCATCGTCACGGCGGAAGCGGACGGGCTCATCATGGCGCTGGAACACGCCACACTGCCGGTCCACGGCGTGCAGTTCCACCCGGAGAGCGTCCTCTCACATCACGGCTCGCAGATTATGCGCAACTTCCTCGACATCGCCGCCGCTTGGAACGCGGGGCGTGACAAGCGAGGGTCCGGCGTGCATTGACGCGTCAGTCAGTACTGACTTACGCGTCGAACAGCCATGGACACCTTCAAGCCGCTCCTCGCGAAAGTCGCGGCCGGGTCGAGTCTCGACCGGGCGGAGGCGCGCGCCGCCTTCGACGACCTGCTTTCCGGCGAAGTGACGCCGGTCCAGGCCAGCGCCTTCCTCATCGCCCTGAAGGTCCGCGGCGAAGCCGAGGATGAGATCGTTGGCGCGGTGGAGGCCATGCGGGCGCGGATGGTGCGCGTGGCCCCGGTGCCCGGCGCCATCGATATCGTCGGCACCGGTGGCGATCATTCGGGCAGCTACAACGTCTCGACTCTCGCCGCGATCCTCACGGCGGCCTGCGGCGTGCCCGTGGCCAAGCACGGCAACCGCGCGGCCACCTCGCGCTCGGGTGCGGCCGATGTCCTCGTTTCCCTTGGGGTCAGGATCGGCCTCGACCCGGACGGGCTGGCCCGCTGCCTCGCGCAGGCCGGCCTTTGCTTCATGTTCGCCCAGACCCATCACGGCGCCATGCGCCACGTGGCGCCGGTGCGCTCCGAACTGCCGACGCGGACGATCTTCAACCTGCTCGGGCCACTCTCGAATCCGGCCGGTGTCGAGCGCCAGCTTCTGGGCGTCTCCACCGAGGCATGGGCCGAACCCCTGACGCGTGTGCTGGGCGAACTGGGCAGCACGCGGGTCTGGACGGTGCACGGGTCGGACGGGCTCGACGAGATCACCGTCACCGGCCCGACGCCGGTGGTCACCCTGGAGGACGGGCGGATCGGCCGTTTCACCATCGATCCGCGCGACGTCGGCCTGCCGCTCTGGACCCTCGAGGATCTGCGCGGGGGCGATCCCGACCATAACGCGCATGCGCTGAACGCCGTCCTGGCGGGCGAGCGCAACGCCTATCGCGACATCGCCGTTCTCAATGCGGGGGCCGGCCTCGTCGTCGCCGGTTCCGCTCAGAATCTGGCGGAAGGCGTGGCGCGTGCGGCATCCGCCATCGACGATGGCGCCGCCAGGGCGACCCTCGCGCGCCTCGTCGCGGTCTCGAACACATGAAAGATGCCCCGATGAGCGAGGCGAAACCCGTGGCAGACGTGGTTGCGGCACCGGCCACCACCGACCGGCGAGACGTGCTCTCGCGGATCGAGGCCTACAAGCGCCGAGAGATCGCCGAAGCCAAGCTGCGCGTACCCCTCGCCAAGCTCGAGAAGCGCATCGAGAAGGCCGCGCCCGTCCGCCCCTTCGCCGATGCCATCGCCGCCCATATCGCGCAAGGGCGTCCCGCCCTCATCGCCGAGGTGAAGAAGGCCTCTCCGTCCAAGGGCCTGATCCGCGAGGATTTCGACCCCGCCACCCTCGCCGCCGCCTACGAGGCGGGTGGCGCCACCTGCCTGTCCGTGCTCACCGACACGCCCTCTTTCCAGGGCAAGCCGGAATACCTCACCGAGGCACGGGACGCCTGCTCGCTGCCTGTATTGCGCAAGGACTTCCTGTTCGAACCGTACCAGGTGTTCGAGGCGCGCGCCTGGGGCGCCGATTGCGTGCTGGCGATCATGGCGTGCCTCGACGACGACGAGGCGCTGGCCATCGTCGAGACCGCGCACGATCTCGGCATGGATGTGCTGGTCGAGGTCCATGACGAGGAGGAACTCGCCCGCGCCATTCCGCTGGGCACCCGGCTTCTCGGCATCAACAACCGCGACCTGAAGACCTTCGAGGTCTCGTTCGATACGGCGATCCGCGTGGCCAAAGGCGTGCCGTCCGACCGTATCGCCGTCGCCGAGAGCGGAATCACCGGCCATGCCGACGTCCTTCGCCTGGAAAAGGGCGGCCTCCGCACCATCCTCGTCGGCGAGAGCCTGATGCGGGAGGCGGACGTGACCAAGGCGACGAAGCGCCTCCTGTTCGGCAAGGTGGGTAAATGAGCACCCTCACGCATCTCGATGCGGCCGGCGCCGCCAATATGGTCGATGTCTCCGACAAGCCCGCCACCACCCGCACCGCCCGCGCCCAGGGCGTGGTGGTGATGCTGCCCGAGACCCTGCGCCTGATCCGCGAAGGCGATGCCAAGAAGGGCGACGTGATCGGCACGGCGCGGCTCGCCGGCATCATGGCGTCGAAGCGCACGCATGAGCTCATCCCGCTCTGCCACCCTCTGCTGATCTCCAAGGTCCGGGTGGAATGTGTGCCGGACGACTCGCTGCCCGGCCTGCGCGTCACCGCCGAGGTCAAGGTGATCGGTCCGACCGGGGTCGAGATGGAGGCCCTCACCGCCGTTTCGGTCGCCTGCCTGACGATCTACGACATGGTGAAGGCCGCCGATCGCGGCATGCGGATCGAAGGCATTCACTTGCTCGCCAAGGATGGCGGAAAGTCCGGCTCGTACCGGGCCGAGGACGCCTCGTGAGCACGCTCATTCCGGTGGAGGAGGCGCTCGCGCGCATCCTCGCGAGCGCCGCCGAGCCGGTGGCGGCCGAGACGGTCACGGTGGCCGAGGCTTTTGGCCGGACGCTGGCCGAGAATGTGGCCGCCCTGCGCACGCAGCCGCCCTTCCCGGCTTCCGCGATGGATGGCTACGCCGTGCGCGCCGAGGATGTCGCCACCGTTCCGGCGACGCTGAGGCTCATCGGCATGAGCGCGGCGGGCCATGGCTTTGCCGGAACGATCGGCCCCGGCGAGACCGTGCGGATCCTCACGGGTGCTCCGGTTCCGGCGGGGGCCGATACGATCCTCATTCAGGAGAACGCCGACGTTTCCGACAACGTGGTCACGGCCGTGGAGACGGTGGCCGCCGAGCGCCACATCCGCGTTCCGGGCCTCGATTTCCGGTCCGGCGATCCCCTCCTGCGGGCGGGTGAAAGCCTGGATGCCCGCCGCCTCGCCCTCGCGGCGGCCGGTGGCCACGCGACCCTGTCGGTTCGCCGCAGGCCGCGGGTTGCGATCCTCGCGACCGGCGATGAACTCGTGGCGCCGGGCGAACCTGCCCGCTGGGACCAGATCGTGGCCTCGAATGGATTGGCGGTGGCGAGCCTCGCCCGCGAGGCGGGCGCCGAACCGATCGATCTCGGTATTGCCGGCGACAGCCTCGCATCCCTCGAAGCGGCCCTCGGAAGGGCGCGGGACGCGAAAGCCGATCTCCTCGTGACTCTCGGCGGCGCCTCCGTGGGAGATCACGACCTCGTCCAGGCGGCCCTGCATCGCGAGGGCCTCGAACTCGGCTTCTGGCGCGTCGCCCTGCGCCCCGGCAAGCCGCTGATGCATGGGCGCCTCGGGCCGATGATGGTCATCGGGTTGCCGGGCAATCCGGTCTCCGCCGTGGTCTGCGGCCTGCTCTTCGTCGTGCCGGCGATCCGCGCCCTTCTCGGCGACCCCAAGGCCGGAGCGGACCGCAGCGAGCCGGCGATCCTCGGCGCCGACATGCCGGCCAACGATGTTCGCCAGGATTACATGCGCGCGAGAGTGGAGGCCAAGGCGGGCGGCTTTCCCACGGTCTACGCCGAGAGGCGCCAGGATTCCTCGATGCTCTCGGTGCTCGGCCAGTCCGAAGCGCTTCTCGTGCGCCCCCCCGGCGCACCGGCGGCAAAGCGCGGCGACCCGTGCCGGATCATCCGGTTGGACCGGACGCTGCTCTGAGCGACTCCTTAAGGGTGACCGCCTTCTACGGGCCGTCGCCCTCAGGCCCGAACACGAACTCCATGGCCTGTGCCACTACGGCCGGCCGGTAGGCATGCGGGCCGTCATACTCCACTGACGTAACGTCGTAGCCGGCCTCTCTCAATTGAGCTGTATGCACGCGCGCACTGCGATCGATAGGGATCTGCTCGTCTCGTGTCCCGTGCGAAAGGAAGATGCGCGGCGACCCGGATTGCAGGTGAACCGACAGGAATCCCGCCGACGACACGATGAGGTGGGTCACCACATGGCCATTGGCGAGGCCGGCGGAGAGGGCGTAACTGCCCCCGTCCGAATGGCCGGCGAAGACGATGTGCAACGGATCGAGCATGAAGCGCGACGCCACGTCGGTCAAAGCGAGGTCGAGCCGTTCGCGATCCGGCCCATGACCGCCAATGACGAGGTCCCAGGTCGGGAACAGGGATTGTGGGACAAGAAGCAGAAATCCGCGTGCCGCCGCGTGCTGCTCCAGCATGGGCAGGATTTTCTCGGCGCTCCCGCCTCCGCCATGGAAGAGCACGACCAGCGGCGTCGGACGGCGCGGATTGATCCCCGGCGGGACCACCAGAATGGCATCCCGCTCGTCGAAGAGGCCTAGCCAATGCCGACCGGGGGGCGGCGGTGACACGCTCGGCAAGCGATGGGCGAAGGTCAGCCGCCCAGCGAGTCGTGGATCGATCATGCGGTGAACCTCGCGGCAGCCAGTTTTGTGATGCGCTATTCCGGCTTGGCCTCGGCCACCGGCTTGATCTTCAATTGATCAATGATCCAAAGCCAGCCGCCATCGTCCTGCAGCCGTGCCGTCTCCACCGAGATCGTGCCGTTCGGCAGGCGCGCGAAGGTCATCGCGACGGACCCGTTACGGATGCTGGGCAGCGCCTCGGCGGCCGGGAATTCGGAGCGACGGGCAAGCAGGTCGGTGTAGAAAGCGCGGATCTCCCGCTGCCCCGTCGCCACCACTTTCCCGGCGGCAAGCACCGCATCCTGTTCGTAGAGGGCGACCAATCCCTCCACGTCGCCGGCATTGGCCCGCTCGTTGAAGAGACGGGCAAGGTCTTCGGGTGATTGCGCGCGCGTGTGTGCCATGGCGTTTCCTTCCTCTCATCTTGCGAGTTGTCTCGCCGGTGCTTTTGGACGTCTAGGTCTTGGGGAATGAGCCGGCCCGTTCATCGACTCGGAGCTATTTCAACAGCGTTCCGTCCGCGTCGCGCACCGCAACGGTGACGGGAATCCCCGCTTTGACGCTCTCGGAGACGGTGCAGAAGCGCTCGAACTGGTCGAGAACCTGATCAAGGCGCGGCATCGTAGCTGCGGGAGCGCCAAGCGCGATTCCGACCTCGATCCCGCTGATCCTCAAGCGGCCCTCCGCGTTGCGCTCCACGCGAAAGCTCGATCGTGCGGCGAGCCCGGGGGCATCCTGTTTGAACTTGCCCAGAGCGAAGACCAGGCTGGCGCAGAGGCAGTTGGTGACGCCCGCGACGAGGATCTGCTCGGGGAAAGGCCCCTCCCCGCTGCCATAAGGCGGCGCCTCGTCGACGGCGAGGTTCGGGAAGGCCTCCCCGAAATCGATCTCGAACCGATAACCGTCGATCTGCCTGATGGTAATGCTGCCGTCACTGCCCATACGGGACGTCTCCTCGAGGATCGTTTAGCTGCCGCCTGCCGGGCGTAGCAGTTAGGCAACGATCGGGAAGCGAGCCCGAGTTCCCTTTCATCCATCACTCCTGCATCCGTGTTGACAGCCCGCAATCATTGGCATACCAAATACCAACAGTAGACGCACAGAAAAAGCAAGTGCGCGGAACATCTCTCGGGCGGGGTTTGACCTTTCCGCGAAATGGAGGAAGCGATCATAATGATGCATTGCAGCATTCGCATTCGCAACATGTCTTGGGCTAAAGCCGGTCGTTCGATGACGACTTCGGGCTTGGTGCCGCTCAGCCGCAGCGAAATGTTCCATCGCGCCTGACGGCCGGGCCGGCCGGCGAAGTCGATGAGCACAGTTCCAGTCGAAGACGCGAATCGGGCCATGTCGGACCAATCTATTCCCGCCGGTATCAACGTCTCGCAACTGGTGGAAGCCGCCGGAGATGCAATCGTCGTCTCCGATCCCGACGGGGCCATCGTCGTCTGGAACGCGTCGGCGGAACGGATCTTCGGGTTCTCGTCATCCGAGGCGCTCGGCCAATCCCTCGACCTGATCACCCCCGAACGCCAGCGCCAGCGTCACTGGGATGGTTACGCCAAGACGATGCGGACCGGCATTACCCGCTACGGCACGGAGGTGCTGCGCGTGCCGGCGCTCCACAAGGATGGCCGATCGCTCTCGATCGCCTTCACCGTTGGTCTCCTCAACGGACCCGACGGCTCGGTGATCGGTATCCTCGCCATTATCCGCGATGAGACCCGGCGTTGGAACGACGAACGCCAGATGCGCAAGCGTCTGAGTGAACTCGAAAGCGCCGCCGCCTGAGTGGAAGCGCGCAGGTTTAAAGATTTCGCCCGACTCCGGGCCAACACGAGCTCCGGATCAGAACCGGACAGTCGAACTATCCGATCCATTATCGTTGCATGACGATCGAAAGGGAGAACGTCGAGATGAGCAAGCCGCTTGAGGGCACCAAGATCATCGATTTCACGCACGTCCAGGCAGGCCCCGCCTGCACGCAGCTTCTCGCCTGGTTCGGCGCCGATGTGATCAAGGTCGAGCGTCCCGGTTCCGGCGACGTGACGCGCACCCAGCTTCGCCATGTGGAAGATGCCGACGCGCTCTACTTCACCATGCTCAATTCCAACAAGCGTTCGCTGACGCTGGACACCAAGACCCCCGAGGGCAAGGAAGTCCTCGAAAACCTCATCAAGCAATCCGACGTGATGGTCGAGAATTTCGGCCCCGGCGCCCTCGACCGGATGGGTTTTTCCTGGGCTCGCATCCAGGAACTCAACCCAGGCATGATCTTGGCCTCGGTAAAGGGTTTCTCGGATGGCCACCATTACGAGGACCTGAAGGTCTACGAGAACGTGGCTCAGTGCGCCGGCGGCGCTGCCTCCACCACCGGCTTCTGGGACGGCCCCCCCACCGTGAGCGCGGCCGCCCTCGGTGACTCGAACACCGGCATGCATCTCGCCATCGGCATCCTCACGGCACTCCACCAGAAGAACAAGACCGGCAAGGGCCAGAAGGTCGCCGTCTCGATGCAGGATTCGGTGCTCAACCTCTGCCGCGTGAAGCTGCGCGACCAGCAGCGCCTCGACGCCCTCGGCTACCTTGAGGAATACCCCCAGTATCCGCACGGCGAGTTCACCGACGTGGTGCCGCGCGGCGGCAACGCAGGCGGCGGCGGCCAGCCCGGCTGGGTGCTGAAGTGCAAGGGCTGGGAGACCGACCCCAACGCCTACATCTACTTCACGATCCAGGGTCATGCCTGGGCGCCGATCTGCAAGGCGATCGGCAAGGAAGAGTGGATCGACGATCCGGCCTACAACACGGCGCGCGCCCGCCAGGACAAGATCATGGACATCTTCGGCACGATCGAGGAGTGGCTCGCCGACAAGACCAAGTTCGAGGCGGTCGACATCCTGCGCAAGTTCGACATCCCCTGCTCGCCGGTCCTGTCTATGAAGGAGTTGTCGGTGGATCCGTCCCTCCGCGCCAGCGGGACCATCGTCGAGGTCCAGCACCCGAAGCTCGGCTCGTATCTGACGGTCGGAAGCCCGATCAAGTTCTCCGACATGCCTGTGGAGATCAAGTCGTCGCCGCTCCTCGGTGAGCATACCGACGAGGTCCTGCTCGACCTCGGCTACACCCAGCAGCAGATCGAGCGCCTGCACCAGGCACGCGCCGTCTGAGGCGGATGCGCGGCGGCCCGTCCCAACAGGACCGTCGAATCGGGAGAACGGCGCGCCGCGAGGTGCGCCGTTCTCTTTTGGAGTGGGACCGGGCCGGCCCATCCTCATGGCCGCCAGTAAGGGCGCTCGGCGATCGACTGGCCCCGTCCAAGTGAAGAATCTACGGGCCGGAACCAGAGGCTTCCTGCCACAACGACGTCCTCAAGCGCCGCAGGTCGGCAGCGAGGATCAAGCGATGGATCAGCGCGACCGGCACCATGTAAGCCCGACCGAAGGCATTGTGGACGACGACCGACGACGTGATCGTGAGACGATGACCGGACGTCGCGAGACAGATCATGACGTCCAGGTGCCGGTCCCGCGCGGTGAGGACCAGCATATCCGGGGCGCTGTGTTCCACGAGGAAGAAATCCAGCTTATCGCCCTCGCGGACATGCAGCCGTCGTTCTCCTGAAAAGCCGCCGATGGCCTTCACGCCGAAGCGCGCCGCGATCGCATCCCTCACGCGAAAGGCGAATGCCATGAACGGTCGCGGTTCTGAGGAGATGACATTCCAGACGTGGATCGGTGTCACCGCCGAGGAGAGTACGACCGATCGCGTGTCGTAATAGTCGAGTTGATCGCGTGGGCGCAGAATGCGAACCGGCGGGTCGGCAGCCAAGCTCTCTCTCCCAACTCATCTGTGGGACAGCCTTAGCATGACCGGCGCGGGGAGTCGGCGCTGTTGATGGGCGGAACGAGGGCGGCCTCCGTCATTCTGGATCCGGTAGCCGTGCGGTCTATCCCCCAAAGGAGGCGGTACGGCCCTGCTGCCCCGCAACGGGAAGGGAATCTGAGAGACCGTGAGATGGGTCGTCCAGCGCAGCTGCGTCCTTCTCCTCGGCCGCGAGCGCCGCGTAGGGGAGCCAGCCGGCGAAGGGTTCAAGAGTGTCCGGTCCGACCGGACGGTACCAGCGCCAGACCTGCCGGGCCGCGCTGGGGGCGTACCAGCGGCCGGGGCGGCCCTCGGCCAGGATCGGGCCGAGTGTCAGATGGTTGAGCCAGATCCGCTCGACGATCTGCGGAGCCGTGTGCATCGGGTGCCAGGTCGGCGGCATCGGACATCTCCTGCGGAGGCGATCACGGGGTGCTGAAACGGGTGCGGGGGCCAGGACTTGGCGTCCGGCCCCCGCACTCTGTCATGGTCGGTGGCTCAGCCCGAGATCAGGCAGCGACCACGCGGGGGGCGGGCTTCGCCTCGTCGGAGACGGCAAGTGCCTGGGCCACCACGCGCTTGCGCCAGGGCTTGAGCACACCGATGGCCAGCAGCGAGGCCAGGATGTTGGCGCCTGCGGCGACGAGGAAGACGCCGTCCCAGCTGTTTGTGGCCTGCTGGAGGTAGTTGGCCACGGGCACGAGAAGCGCGGCGGTGCCCTTGGCGGTGTAGAGCAGGCCGGCATTGG